>DASYAJ010000561.1:0-6077 GCA_036501405.1 Kapaibacterium sp. (SeqCode) | reverse complement strand
TTCCCCACCGCTGGCTCGCCGTTGCAAAGGAAGCAATTGCGACGATCCTCCCGCAGTTTTCCTCGGAGCGAATGATGCGCGAATATCGGGAGACCATGTATAAGCCCATTGTGCAAGAAACAGCCGAGCTATCCTGAAGGTGAACTGTTCTCAAACCTTCTTTTTCCATCCGTTTTTTAAAGTATTCTCACAAAAATCCTTTTTCGAAAAAAGAAATTCATCTTTTTGTCACTGGGATATGGCATGAGAATGGAAAAATTTATTTGACATGAATCAGGAATATAATCAGGACCGGGATAATCGCGAGGCGCGTCGCCTGGAACGTCAGAATGACCAGAACAGCGCGGGTTCAGCTTCCGAAGTTGAGGAAACATATCTTTCAAATATCGAGCGCGAAGAATTGAAGATACGCCGCCAAAACGTAGTGATTCGCCTTGCGATGCTCCGAGCAAATTTGGTGTCTATTGAAAAAGAGATGTTGTTTCGCTGAGATAAGAATTTCATTCATCAAAAAGAGAGAAGAAAATAATCGAATTCTAACTCCAAATAGTCCCGTTTCTGCCTTGCACTTAGAATAGTTTTCTTGCACACGGATATGTGAGCAAATAAGCACCTACTGTTTTCGCTTATTTTTCAATAAGATAGCATTTTTATGTTGTCATTTTGTTCTTTTTATACACAATCAGGAATTTTTTGATGTTTTTGTTGTTGTGCAAAGAAAAAACAGAGATGGAAAATAATTTCTATCCGCAAATTTAGTTCCAAAAGAACGAGTTTCGCGGGAAGGGAAAACTTTTTCAAAACTGGAAATTCACAATAATTCCCATTTTATCATTTTGATTATGCTGACTTCCGAAAAACGCACCACCTTCAATTCGATCATGAGCGGCTACACCAACAATCCCCACTTCGATACCTTCGCTTCCAGCGAAGACATTTTCGAAATTCCGCTGCGATGCCCTTCCTGCAATCGGGCCATCGACGAATGGAACGATTCCGGTTGGCCACCCGACGATCTCGATGCGCTCGCCGCTACCGATTTCGAATCGGATTACTTCGGCGCCAATCCTTTTATCGATTTGCCAGAATTCGCGGACGATTTCGGTCTGCCTTTCGATCCCATCGCGATCACCGAAGAAGATCTTCGCTTTCTACGAGATTTTATTCTTAGCTCTGCGACGTATGTCGAACAGCTCGAAAGCCTTGTCTGCGAAAGTTCCGATGACTTCTGGGAAGGTCGCGAGCACGCCTACCGGCTGATTACGAACATCCTGCTCGGTTACTACGAATACGAAATGGAAGAATAGAATACGGTTCCCATTCCGCGCCACGCAAATGAAATTTCGTGCGGCGCGGAGTGGGATTACTTCCATACCCAAGCCATTTGAAAACTAAAATAAAAAAACAGCGGCCAGAAATTGTCCGCCGCGAAGCCATGTCCGTTACGAAGGGAACCTTTCTTAAATCCCGACCGAAATAAGAATAATGCAGGTGAAAAATAAAAAAGCCGCCCTGCTCTTCCTTCCTGAACTTGCGGTTCTCACCGGAAGAAAGACCGATGACCGATCATCCACGATCGCTCATCTACGGAAACCGCAAAAACGCCGGGCGGCGATGATCTCTTCTTCTGCAATTTCTCCGCCAGAATAAAAAGCGTGTGGAACTTAATAAAAGCGTTTATCACATGTCCTTCCCCACTTCCGCAGGCGCGGTGAGCCACCGTGAGAAGAGTTCGTACGTCGGTAGCAGCTTATGCTCTCGGCAATATTCTTGGAATTCCTCGGCAACCGATTTCGCTTTCTTGCTAAATTCGTCCGATGGAGTGGCGGGTAAAGAAAAAAGATCCGAAGGTTTCGATTTCATAACGTCCCTCGCCTTATCTTAAAGAAAGAAACGTGCCAGTACAGATGAGTTTATCATAACGAACACGTCGGTTTCGCCATAGCTCCGTCAAGCGAGAATATTATAACATTTCGAAATTTGGGAATAAAAAACCCCTCGTTGCGATTCGAGGGATTCCACCACGCTTTGCGCATGGCACTGGTTGCGTTAAGCTCCAAGATTGACGGAGCTGCTATTGCTGACGCGACGCGAAATCCGAAGTTCGTGAATAAACTGTTCATTCGCTAGCCCGATGGACCTTCGAAGGTTCGAGCAATAATTATGAGAAAACGTTCCGAATCCCTATCCGCTGTTTGAAAACAACCACTTCGTTTCCACTCGTCCTCTCGACAAAAATAATAAAATGTCATTCTCTTTGCGCTTGAAAGGCACCGGCATTCTTCTTGGACTTACGCCTCCATTATGACCCCGGAAAATCGCGCGCGGCTCGCGCAATTAATCGAGTCGAGAAAGGACATGCTCCTGCACGAATGGCGCCAGCGCGTGCGGCCCATCCTCTCCAAAAAGCATATCGCCGCGCCCATTTTGAACGACGATCTTCCCTTATTTTTGGAAGAGCTTGCCCGCCGAATTCGCGAAATCGATAAGCCACATTCCTGGAAGGATGAGGTCAATACCGAAGCAGAACTGAGCGATATCGCGATGAACCACGGCAAGCAGCGCTTCGAATCCGGATTTGATATTATTGAAGTCCTGAAAGAATATGGCATTCTTCGCGAGGTCATTACCGACATCGCAGAACAAAATTCGATTCTCGTTGCAGGCAAAGGAGGCCAGATCTTCGGCTTTATGTTCAATAAAGCGGCTTCGGCCGCGGCCGAAGCCTTTCAGCGTCAGAAGGAACTCCAACAGCAGCAACGCCACAAAGAATATCTTGCCTTCGTCGTCCACGATTTGAAAACGCCGCTCAACGCAATGATGATTGCCGCGCAGCTGATCGAGGAAAATCCCGGCGATACGAAAACCGTTACCGAAATGGCACAGATCATTCTCCGAAGCGGCGAGCGGCTCGATGAGTTTATCCAAAAAACGATCAGGAACGAAAAGTCAGAGGTCTCCGAAGGCGCGGAGAATCTTATTCCGAGAAATCTCGAACTCTGGCCGCTTGTCCAGTCCGTCGTCGATGAGCATAAAGTTCTCGCCGAAGATTCCCACGCGACCATCCTGAATCTCATTCCAGCGAACCTCACGATCTATGCCGACGCAGTGGCGCTCAAGACCGTCTTCCGGAACCTTCTCTCGAACGCCATTAAATATGCGCCGGGTGGAAATATTGTCTGCGGCGTCACCAATACGCACCGCGATAAAATCGAACTCTGGGTCCGCGATACAGGGACCGGAATTCCACGCGAACGCCTCCCAAACGTGTTTACCAAAGGTTCCTACGATCCGGAAAAGAAGGGAAGTACCGGCTTCGGACTTGCGATGGTCAAAAAAATTATCGAAGCCCTCGGCGGAAATGTTAGCGCCGAAAGCAAACTCGGCGAAGGCTCGACGTTCCGATTCGTGCTGCCGTTCAAATCCGATCACACAACTAACACCTCGACCTACGACACACCAATGGCTGCCCCCGCGTGAGGAAACTCGAACCAGCAGAGCGCCGCCAAACTAAAAAAAGTTACAAATGGCAAAATAAAAAGCCGCCCATTGTCCACTCCCCTACGCGGTTCTCTTAAGGAATAGACGTGGATGATTCCTCATCGGCGGAAACCGCAAAAACGCCGGGCGGCAATAATTCCTTCTTCTGCAATTTCCCCGTCAAGAGAATGCGCTTGGAACTTAAAGGTAGCTTTTATCGCAATGCCTTCCCCGCTGGCATCGACGAGGCCAGCCAGCGCGAGAAGAGTTCGTATGTCGGTAGCTATGCTCTCGGCAATAATCTTGGAATTCCTCCACAGCCGATTTCGCTTTCTTGCTAAACTCGTCCGATTTTCTTGTGTATCCCAAAGCGCGGCTTCCGGCCCACAATAAAAAAGCCCGCACGTGCTTGAGGTCGTGCGGGCCTAAGAGAATGCCTGCATCCTCCCACATATCGAGGCGCGGCGCATTCATCTAATCCGTGCCATCTAACGTAAAACGAGAGACGCCGTTCCTGAAAAATCGAATTGAGAACCCTTGTTTCAACAAGATGTTGCCTTCATGGATCGAGGTTTGTTCGTCATTCCACGTTTTCTGGAAAGCACTTCATTCCTATTTCTTCTTTTCCACAAAAATTCAATGAATTCTACAGAAGCATATAACGAATCAAAGCTGACGACAGTTATAGAGAAAATTGCTGATGATCCCTCCGTTGGCATTGCAAAAAAATACTTTCTCTTGGTTGCCAACAAAATCAGAAAAGATGAACCTTTGAGACATGAATTAGAAAAGCTCACTTTGTCTTTTTCGAAGCTTTCCGAGGACGGCCCGCCTTCTTTTCAGGAAGGAGAGACTTCGCTGGTAGAAGAGCTTTAAAAACGGCCGGGCTTTCCTTGGATATGCTCTTTAGCTTCCTACCAATTGATTTCGTGATGGCTTTATCTTCCTTATCTGTTAGGGATAGGATTAGAAGCAGCCTCGCCTTATCGATTGGAATGAGGCTTTCGGAGCGAGAAATCGCGTCAAGGAATTTTTCAGCCTTGGTCGACAACTCCTCATCGGTAAGATAGGGTTTTAGTGCCCATAGAGCGGTTAAGGAATTTGAAGCCTCATCTATATTCGAAACAGAGAAGGTTTTGTCGTAAAATTTTGACAACTCCTTAGATAACGTACCGCTGCGAAAGGAAGAATCAGTTAGGCCCAAAACGATTACATCAGAAAATAGAGCTGGGACATCAAGCTTTGGCCCCTTCAGAAGCATATTAAATCTATCCCTTACCGATGGGAGTTGAGCAAATGCTTTCCTAATTCCTTCGGCTTTGGTAAGCGGTCGGGAATTCCAACCAGCTTGTAGAAGCCGCCCGATCATGAATTTAGAAATAGCGACAGGCAAGCCTGTGTCTGGCTTCTCGAAGAGTTTCGTCAAGAGAATGTCGGGCATGAGGCGCTTTAGTCCAATGTAGAAAAATGTAACATCTGCCCATTGGTCGGTGAAATATAAATCAACGAGGAGTTCATTCAATCCTCCAATCGATTCCCGATTGTCGCTAATAAAAAATGCAGCAAAGTAATCAAGAAAGGATCCATGTCTAAAAGTTACCTCATCGCCTATGTCAATTAGGCCTGCACGCTCGATCTCCTCAATGAAAGTAGCCATTGTTGGTGCCTCGTACCCAAATTCTTCCTGATGTTCGGTAACGAAGGCATCAAAATCCGCTGCTGGGATTGCGAGTCGTTGTTTTTGAAGGAATTCATAAAACGCGAGTGTTGCCAAAAATCGCTGTTTAATGATATAGTCGAACAGAACCTCAATCCCCTTCCCTTTATCGTCTCGCCCGAGTGCTAAATCCATATACCTCTCGTAGAGTTCTGTCACGGATGCAGGCACCTCTTGTCCCTTTTCAACGAGTTCAATTAGTAGGATTAGTGACAGCGGGACAATTGGTATTTGGTCCTTTATCCGCTCAAGGCCCTCGCAAAGCGAGTCAAAATCCTTCCCTGGGCCAAGTATCTTCTTAAAGAGATCAATCGCCTGCCGGAACTCAAAGGGAAGTAATTCAACCCTCTCGAAGCCATCCGGCGGGTTGCGTAAAAAACTTGTTTTTCTGCTCGTAATAACCAATCCTGAATCCCATTCTTTAGCAAAAAGCTTAGCCTTCTGAATAGCCTCTTCTCGCCTCTCCGTGGGAATGCTATCTATTGCATCTACCAAGAGGCACTTGACATTGAATGATGGGAGAAAGCTTCCAACAGCAAGCACATTAGATATTAGTGCCTCCTTGTCAGGTGCCGCAACGATCTGGGCTGCGGTTACTACAACAGGCAATTCTACGGTTGGGGTACCCGCCTCTGACCTCGTCGCATGAATGTATGATTCCCGCAAAACGTCAATTGCCATTTTCGCAAGTGCCGTAGTTTTACCTGTCCCGACATCTCCAACCATCATGATTGGTTTCTTTGCTCGCAAAAGTGCTTCGACTTTCGTGAGAGGATTCTTCTTCCTTTTAATGGCCATCAGAATTTGGCTTACTTCTGCTCCGGGTGGTATATCAAACGTGGCAACGATCGGCTCAATAAAGTAATCAGAGAGTTGCATC
>DASYAJ010000560.1:0-4891 GCA_036501405.1 Kapaibacterium sp. (SeqCode) | reverse complement strand
CATCCTGAAGTCACCTGATAGGCCAGACGCTTATCGACGAGCGCCTTCTGAAACTTACTATTTGCCTGATTGATGATCGTATGGAACACATCCGCGGCGTAGGAATCTTCATCGTCCTTTCCGAGGCTCGGTCCCTGCCACTCGAAGGTGATCTCCGTGTAGGGCATGTTCGCGCCTTCGCGTACGACAAGCTGCTTGGTGATCGGTGGAAAGGGCGGAGGGTTGTATTGTGGGAACGGATCGGGACCCTTTGGCCAAATCTTCGCGCCGAAAAAGGTTTCGGCCTCGGAAAAGACTTGCTGCGGGTCCACATCGCCAGCAACAACGAGCGCCATATTATTGGGAATGTAAAAACGGTGCTGGATCGTATGCATCATCTCCGGCGTGGCGGCTAAAATGGCCGGACGCATTCCGAGCTGTTCCTTGCGGCTGAAAAGTGCTGGCGACCAGACGGCGCTATCCATCGCATAGCGAAGTTTGAAATCGGGTTGTGCTTCGTTGCGGTCGAACTCGCCGAGCACGACATGCGTCTCTTTTTCGAGTTCCGTTTTATCGAAAAGTGGCGTGCGAATCGCGGCGGACATGAAGTCCATCCCACCGGCCAAATTCTTTTTCGGAATAACGATAAAATAGTTCACATGCTCCTGGTGTGTCATCGCATTGCTAACTCCGAGCGAACCCCCCAAATCCGAAAGCCCCTGCAAGAACTTCTCCTGCGAAGGGAATTTTTCGTTCGCTTTGAAGAACATGTGTTCGTAAAGGTGCGAAAGCCCGTTGTACTCCGGTGGCTCGGTGAAGCTGCCGTTTTTCGCGACAAGTTCCACAGTGGCCAGCGGGACCATGTGGTTTTCGATGACAATGACGTTCAGCCCATTCGAAAGCGTCTTTTCCACGAAGGGCGAACTGGCCGATTGCGCTCGCGCGCCTTCAGCATGAACGAAGAATCCAAGCGCCAGCAATGCCGAGAGGATGCACAGCCAGCAAAAACATCGATATATCATAAGCTATTTGTGAAAGGGGTTAAAAATTGCCGCTGTAAAACAGGCAGCGCGGGAAGATAATTCGTTAGGATCGAAAAAGAGAAGAATAGAATTTCCCGATCAATTCACCGACGGCATCGTGATCGTAAATCGAGTTCCCCGGTGGAGCTCGCTCTCGACGCCAATTGTTCCGCCGTGCGCTTCGACAATGGACTTCACAATCGCAAGTCCCAATCCGAGCGAGCGCTCGCCATCTTCGTGCGGGCCTTCGCGGGCTTCGTCCGTCCGGTAAAACCGGCGGAAGACTTTCGGCAAATCTTCCTTGGAAATTCCCATGCCGGTATCGGCCACACCAAAATGCACTTCGTGATCGGAACTCGTGAGAAAAATAGTTACCCTCCCTCCCGACGGCGTATATTTCAGGGAATTATCCAGCAAGTTCATCACCACCTGATAGAGCCGCGTCGGGTCGGCGTCGATGCGCTTTCCGGGTTCGCTATCGAGCCGGCTAATGAGCGTCAGGCCGCGCTCCTCGGCCAGAATGCTTCCATCCTCGCAGAGCGATTCGAGATAGTTCTTAATCTCGATCGGCTCGCGCTGGAGCGGAAGCCGGCGGTCGTCCGCGCGTGAGAGCATCAGCAGCCCTTCGACAATGCGCTGCATTCGTTCCACTTCCTCCATCAGACTTGCGAGCGTTACTCGTGCTTCTTCCGGTGAGAGTTCCTGCGCGGCCTCCAGATGCCGCTCGGCTTGCTCGATCTCCCCCTTCATGATCGAGAGCGGCGTCTTTAATTCGTGCGAGGCGTCGGAGGTGAACTGCGTCACTTGCTGGAACGAACTTTCGAGCCGCGCGAACATCGAGTTCAGCGTTCCGACGAGCGTTACAAGTTCCCGATCGGTCTTGCCCGGCAGCGCAATCCGCTGCGAAAGGTTTTTCGCGCCGATTTCACGCGCCATATCGGCAATATCTTCCACGGGACGCAATGCTTTTCGCGCAAACCAGAGCCCACCCAGAATCGATATCGCAAGCGCCAGCGGAATGCCGATGTAAAAGGACGAACGAACGCTCGTCAAGCTCGCCTCGATGTCCGTAACCGGATAGCCGACGAGCACATCGAAGCGGCCATTGCGGGCACGCGCCACGCGAACATGCTCCTCGCCGATGCGGACCGTGTGGTACGATGTCGTCGTGTCGGACTCCGGCCGCATCCGTGCCGCCCGCACAAGCCGCATCAGCGTATCATGCCCCAAATTCGGCGTCCGGAAAAACTGTTCTTCGTGGCTCGCACCAAGGGAATCTTTCGCGAAAAGGTAAATCTCGACGAGATTATTGCGCCGACTCGAAACCGTTCGGTCTACAATCGCGTCCAGCGGATCGATCGTCTTGCCGGTCGAGTCCTGGAACGAAAGTTCGGTCAATACCTGATCGATGATCTCGCTGATTACCCGGTCAGTCAGCGCTTCGCCTTTCGTCGAGTCTGGAACTTCTGTCAACGCCCGGTCGATCAGATCCCGAAGCGAACCGGCAGAATGCACTTCGCCATGCAGCACCATCGCCTTCGGATTCGTCGACGCCGGAAGCGTGGAGATAAGCGTCAGCGTCGTCCGCGCATCGTCGATCAGCGACGAATCGAGCGCATCGAACAGCGAATTCCGAATCCGCAAATACTGGAATAGCCCAATCGCGCCGATCGTCAGAACGACGAGCACCGAATACCAAACAATAAGTCTCAGGCGCAGCATGGATCTTTCAAGAGCACCGAAGCGATATTAGTGCCCACGATCTCGAAAATCTCGCGTTTATCGGGAGCGCTCCAGACTGGCACTAAAAACAGCCGAACCCAAAATTTTAGAGTGTGTGTTGGATGCGTTTTCATGAACTGGCTCTCCTTTTTCATGAAATCAATCTCGTTTTTTTAGAATTTTCAATAGGCAAGCTCATTCTAAGGAGATAATTTTGGGACAAAAACGGCATTACGACAAAATATCAATAATGTTTCAGTAATTTTACTTTTATTTAAAAAATAAAAAACAAGCATGCATTCTTATGGAGTGCTATTTTTTTTGAAAAAACATGAAACATTTTTAAAGGTGGTATGTTTCAGAGAAGTGGCAAGACCGTTGCCATAGTGTTTTTTAACTCCGTCGTCACCTTCTGAAAACCGAACGCCATGAAGCTCACCCGTAGCTCTGATCTTGCTCGGAATACGTTCCGTGGCGTAGCCGTGGCTATATTATTGGTGGTCTTTTCGGTTCCTATGTGCGCCCAAACCATCATTCCAAACGGGGGTTTCGAGCAATGGCAGCAAGATTCCATTTTCTTCGCAGCTGTGGATTGGGCTGCATCATATCTGGATTCAACGATTTTCCGAAGCACCGATGCACATAGTGGCTTATACGCTTTGGGTGGGAAGGTGATGTCTGATACAATTGGGCCAATTGCAAGAACCTGGTATGGTACCTGGGAGAATGGATACGCTTTCCCCATTAGAAGCAACCTTGAGGCGTTTGAGGGTTGGTACAAACTGAATAGCAATGGAAATGACTATATAGAGATTATTCCCTTTTTTGACAACAGCGCGTTGGCTGTTTTCAGAGACTCTACAACGCATAATACATATACCCATTTTTCTATTTCATTGCCGAATCGCGGAGATTCCGGCTCTGGAATTATTGAAATTCAAGTAGGCAATACAAGCGGCATAGTTCATTTAGGTACCGAATTCGTCATTGATGATCTCGCATTTACTGGGAATGCCGCAGTCCAGCCTTCAAATCAAAAGACGTTCGGCCTTGAACCGAATTATCCAAATCCTTTTCATAATTCCACAACGATTCGTTACTCTCTCCCACAAGATGACCAAATTACGCTTGAAGTTCTCAACATACTCGGGGAACGTATAGCGTTACTTGAAGAAGGCTCCGAAACACAAGGAAAGCATCAAATTTTTTTCGATGGCGAACGATTCGCCTCAGGCCCGTATGTGTGCCGCCTCATCACAGCATCGCACGGGGTTTCGTCAAAAATTATTCAACTCAGTCATTAATCAACAACAACTATGAAAACTTCTCTTCGTCTTTTCGCGCTTGTTTCGATTCTCAGCATCGTCGGATGGGTTCCTGCCAAAGCCCAGTCATTGGCGACATTCGCATTTCCCGCGAATAACGCAACGGGGTTTCCAGCCGGAGACTCCATTGTTATTACGACACATTGGAAAATTGACACATCGTGCCTTCTCGCTCCTGTCGGTGACACGCTCTCGAACGACACGGCAATTACGAATGTGCTTGTCATTTCGCAGTTTGTGCATGACTCAGTAGCCGACTCACTGTGGCCACTAATGTCCCAGGCATTGCACTGCATTCTCCTGAACGATACCACGCTCAGCGTAAAACTTGGCTCTCTTTCTTTTGGAACATCATACATCGCCTCCATTTATGCCTTACGGGCAATTGACACCTTTGGCGATACACTCACCGTTCCGGATACCATCCATATTAAGTTTCAGACGGCGTATGGAACTCAAGAAATTATAGGTTCTTCTGTGGCTGGCTCGGGAGGTATCATGCGCTGTGGTGATACAATTCGGGTTCATTTCAATCAAAATTTAGATTCGGCTAATACCCCATCTGGGCCTCTTTTCACGATTGCAGCCTCGATACCCACGGACACGTTCCCAACCGGACCGACCGACACAACCCTTCACTATATGTACAGAGATTCTGCTGTGAGTTCCAATCAGTGGATCGATCCTTCAGATAGCAGTACCGTTTTTATTACGAGTTCCAGTCTGAACCCTGGCCAAGTTTATCACTTCCAGCAATGGCCAAGTCGGTTAACAGGCGATTCGATCCAAAATCTAAATTATGCATTGAATATTGAATCAAAAGAGAATATTCATCTTAGCACA
>DASYAJ010000559.1:0-2561 GCA_036501405.1 Kapaibacterium sp. (SeqCode) | reverse complement strand
GGAACGGACGCAGGAAAATATAAAATTGCGGTTTTTTAATTGCATGGATTTTTCGAACGGGACTGGGCTTAGGCGCGTTTAGCGGCGCAACTCGCTCCGGGGATTTAACCACCCCCTAACCCCCGCCTTGAAAAGGCGGGGGAAATTTAATTTGAAATTTCGTAACAGAGTACCATACACAGCATGAATCAAGGAGAGATCGTTTCGATCATCGGGCCAGTCATTGACGTAGATTTTTCGGGCAGCGAATTGCCGGCTATTCTCAATGCCATCAGCATCAAGCGGAAGAACATGGAAGCTGCGGCGGGACCGTCGGAAGATGAGCTGATCTGCGAAGTTCAGCAGCATTTGGGCGAGAACCGCGTTCGTGCTGTTGCGATGGATACGACCGATGGCCTTGTTCGCGGCATGAAAGCGGTCGATACCGGCGCGCCGATTTCGGTTCCTGTTGGACCGAATTCTTTAGGTCGCCTTATTAATGTGATTGGCAAGACAATCGACGGCGGCGAGCAGATAAAATCGGAATTTTTGTGGCCGATTCATCGCGATGCGCCGAAGTTCGAAGATCTTTCGACGAGCACCGAAATGCTCGAAACGGGTATTAAGGTTATCGACTTGTTGGAACCTTATTCCAAGGGCGGCAAGACAGGTCTATTCGGCGGCGCGGGAGTTGGGAAGACGGTCGTGATTATGGAATTGATTCATAATATCGCGATGCATCACAGCGGATATTCCGTTTTTGGCGGCGTGGGCGAGCGGACCCGCGAAGGAAACGATCTTTATCTTGAAATGTCCGAAGGCGGCGTTTTAGACAAGACAGTGCTTGTCTTTGGCCAGATGAACGAACCGCCGGGGGCGCGTCAGCGGGTAGGACTTACGGCGCTCACCTTCGCGGAATACTTCCGGGATGTCGAAGGCAAGGATGTGCTGCTCTTTATCGATAATATTTTCCGTTTTACGCAAGCGGGTTCCGAAGTATCGGCGCTGCTTGGACGTATGCCCTCTGCCGTAGGTTATCAACCGACACTGGCCAGCGAGATGGGCCAGCTCCAGGAGCGCATTACGTCGACGAAAAAAGGCTCCATCACTTCGGTGCAGGCTATTTACGTTCCCGCCGACGATCTCACCGATCCGGCGCCGGCCGCAGCGTTTGCGCACTTGGACGCGACGACGACGCTTTCGCGTGCCATTTCGGAACTTGGAATTTATCCGGCCGTCGATCCGCTCGATTCGACGAGCCGCATTCTATCGGCAGAAATATTGGGCGAAGAACATTACAGCGTCGCTCGTGGCGTGCAAAGAATTTTGCAGCAATATAAAGATTTGCAGGATATCATCAATATCCTCGGGATGGATGAACTTTCGGACGAGGATAAAGTGACCGTGAACCGGGCGCGGCGCGTACAAAGGTTCCTGTCGCAGCCATTCTTTGTAGCCGAGCAGTTTACCGGCTTGCAGGGCCGCTATGTGAAGCTGGAAGATACGATTCGGAGCTTCAAAGCGGTGTTGGCGGGCGAGTACGATCACCTTCCGGAGAATGCGTTCTATATGGTGGGCACAATCGAGGAGGCGGTCGAGAAGGCGAAGACGCTGGCGGGATAAACCGTTCGAACAGGACGCTTCCTTTGAGTGTTGTAAACGAGAGCGGTAATGTATCGCTTTCTGCTACTTTTAAAAATCTATTCCATGATCGCGATGAAAAGAATTGCTTTTTTCGTTATTTTCTTCGTCTGTGCACTGCCAGTCTTTGGAACGGTTCCAAAACTGATTTCCTTCCAAGGCGTCTTAAATGATGCAGGAGGCCAAGCCGTGAATGGGACGCATGTGCTGAAGCTGAACCTGTATGACGCCCTGACCGGTGGAACTCTGCTCTACTCGGACATTGAATCGGTGACGCTTACTAACGGGGTATTTAATGTCCTTCTGGGTAATCAAATTCCATTTCCGGATTCGCTGAAATTCGATCGCCCTTATTATCTGAGCATTTCCATCGACAACGGTTCGGAGCTTTCGCCACGGTCGTTGCTGGCACCCTCACCGAATGCACTCTTCGCAGTTCATTCCGGGCTTTCCGATTCGGCGCTCGGTGCTACTCCTTCCGGGGCGGCGGGCGGCGATCTTTCGGGTTCGTATCCTGCGCCGGTCGTAAAGTCCTTGCATTCGTTCCCGATCTCGGCCGCGACACCGACCACGGGACAAACACTGACCTGGAATGGCTCGTCATGGGCACCCGCTTCTGCGAGTGCCGTCGCCTTCAGCGTGATTGGGCTTTCCTTTCAGACTCTTCCGCACGATGTATTTACTACCTTAGACTTCACCTACAATAATATATCCGGCGCGTTCGACGATGGCTCTTATTTTTCTCTGGATAATGATTGGTTCACAGCTCCAAGCAGCGGATATTATTACTTCGATGCTTTCGTCACCTTAGATACGCGAAGTACCCCACCAACCGAATTCTATATTGCTTTTTTTGTCAATGGAACCGAGGAGACTAATCGGAGATACTATACGATCACGAGCGGGACTTACACGCAACTCGATTATACGCTGCCACTGAA
>DASYAJ010000558.1:0-3162 GCA_036501405.1 Kapaibacterium sp. (SeqCode) | reverse complement strand
GGATATGGAGATCGAAGAATACATGACGGCCTTTCATTCCTGGCTTTTCGACAGCCGGGACCAATTGGCTGACTTCAGCAAAATTCATGGGGGACGTAATGCGTTCCACTGCCTGCATTCGGAGTGCTTGCCCTCGCAGTGTACGCATCGGCTATCGCTGCAATATGCCGAGACCTTCGAAACCAGCGAAGCGATGGACCACTTGCTCGCCAGCCTTCGAACGAAAATCGAAAATCACGATTACGTCGTTCGAATCGGCCTGAACTAATTTTTTGTGAGGTCCGCAAGAGGAGCCTCCGCATTTTTTGCGGGGGCTTTTCTTCTTTTGTCAATGCGCTTCGAACCACGTCGGCCCGATCCCCGCTTCCACCTCGATGGGAACGATCATCGGCATCGCATTCGACATCAGCGGCGGAATGATTTCCATCATCAGCTCTTCTTCGCCGGGGGAAACATCGAACACCAGCTCGTCGTGGACCTGCATAATCATCATGGACGTGAGCTTGCGTTTTTCCATTTCTCGATGGACCGCGATCATCGCGAGCTTCATCATATCGGCTGCGGTTCCCTGAATGGGCGCGTTGATGGCCGCACGTTCATCGGCGGAACGGACGCCCTGGTTGGAATCGGCAATGTGAAGCATGTAGCGGCGGCGGCGGAGCAGCGTTTCGACGTAACCATTCTTACGAGCGAATTGAATGGTGTCGTCCATGTATTTTCGAATGCTTGGGAACGCGCCAAAATATTTTTGGATAATCTCGCTCGCTTCTTTTTGTGGAATGCCGATATTGCGCGCCAGCCCAAAAGCTCCAATGCCATACATGATGCCGTAGTTCACGCCCTTGGCGCGGCTGCGCATGTCGCGAGTGACTTCCTCTAACGGCACTCCATAAACACCAGCTGCCGTGCGCGTATGAATATCGACATTGTTCGCAAAGGCATCGACAAGACCGGGGTCCTGCGTAACGTGCGCCATGATCCGCAGTTCGATCTGCGAATAATCGGCGGAGAGAATTTGCCCTTTTGGGAACCGCGAAACAAAGGCTTTGCGAATATCGCGGCCCATTTCGGTGCGGATGGGAATGTTTTGCAAATTCGGGTCGGTAGAACTAATGCGACCCGTTGCCACGACGGCCTGATTATAGCTCGTATGGACCATCCCTGTTTTCGGATTTACCAGCTTCGGCAACGCATCGACATAAGTTCCACGCAGCTTTTGATACTGCCGATAGGCAAGCAGACATTCGGCGATTGGATGGTCGTGGCGAAGGTCTTCAAGCACAGCGGCATTGGTCGAAAGCCCGGTCTTCGTTTTCCTTCCCGATTTCAGTCCAAGCTTTACGAATAAAATTTCCTGCAATTGCTTTGGAGAGTCGATATTGAATGGCCCTCCGGCATGGGCATAAATCTGGCGGCAAAGATTATCGGCTTCGCGCTCCATCTCTTTGCTTGCTGCAGCAAGCCGTCCGGTATCGATTTTCACGCCGTGATATTCCATCTGCGTAATGACTTCGACGAGTGGGAACTCGACACCTTGCAAGAGCTTCCAGATTTTCTCTATTTCCTCGATCTTTGGCTTCAGCGCATGTTTTAGACGGAGTGTAACGTCTGCATCTTCGGCGCCATACTCGGCAAGCTTCATCGTCGAAGCAATCGCCATCGAACGGCGTGCATCGCCTTTGAGCTGGCCGACAACATCGATCAGCGGAACCGGGCGATAATTCAAATGCTCGATGGAAAGAGAATCCATATCGTGGGAACCATCGAAGCGGTATAGATACGACGCGATCATCGTATCGAACGTGAGCGGGCGAAGTTGAATACCATAATGCCGCAGGATCAGCGCATCGTATTTGATGTTCTGCCCGATCTTTCCAATCTTTGGATTTTCTAGCGTAGGCTTTAGCACTTCGAGTACTTCATCCAGTTCTAATCCCATCGTCATCGCATTTTCACTGGCCGCGGTTTGCGCGAAGAGGGAACTGGCATCGGCATCTGAACCAATGTCGGGAAGGCGAATGGGAATATAGAATGCTTCGTGCGGCCGAATGGCCACGCTGATGCCGATGATCTCTGCCAAATTCGCATCGCTGCCGGTCGTTTCGGTATCGATGCAGAATTCCTTTGTTTTCGAAAGCAGCTTGGCAACTTCCCTCACGCCTTCCATGGTGCGAACTAGCACATACGCATGGGGCGCATCGTGGATGGTCTGAATGCCACCGGTTGTGTTTTCGGAAAAATCGAATGATTCAAGTTCCTCTTCTTCGGTCCTTTCTTCCGGAGGCTTTGGAGCAGAATTGAGAGCCGCTTCCAATGCTTCGGGCGATTCGGACTTGAGGGCCGCCTCTCGTTCTTTATGGACGCGGTTCGCCAGCGATTTAAAGCCAAGATCGATCGTCAGATTTTCCAGCGCATCGAAATCGGGAACGACACCATACGATAGTTCCTCGACCGTTAATGGAATTGCTACATGGCAATCGATCGTCGCAAGCTCGTAGGAAAGGAATGCATTGTTCTTTTCATTCGCAAGTTTTTCGCGAATGCCTTTTTTCTCGACACGATCGAGATTCTCATACAAATCTTTAATCGAACCGAATTGCTGAATAAGTGGCGTGGCCGTTTTTTCACCGACGCCGCGCACGCCGGGAATGTTATCGCTGGCATCGCCGACGAGTGCGAGATAATCGATGATCTGTTTCGGCTCCAGACCGTATTTCCTTCGCACGGCCTCCGTATCGAAAACTTCCATCGCATTTCCATCGCGCGAAGGACGCAGCAGTTTGATTTTATCGGTCACAAGCTGGCAAAAATCTTTATCGGGTGTGACAATCAGCGATTCAATATTATGTTCGGCCGCTGTGCAAGCGAGCGTCCCAATAATATCATCGGCTTCGAACCCTGGTACTTCAATGAGTGGAATTTTGAATGCACGAACAAGTTCTTTGATCTTATCGATTTGCGGAATCAGGTCTTCGGGCATCGCTTGCCGTGTAGCTTTATAGGCTTCGAATTTCTCATGCCGAAACGTCGGGTGTGGGGTATCGAAGCAGACGGCAGCGTGCGTCGGCGTGTGATGATCCAGGAACTGAAAGATCGAGGTCATGAATCCATAGACCGCGCTGGTGTTCTCGCCGCGCCCGTTCGTGAGTGGATGCGCGACGA
>DASYAJ010000557.1:0-2601 GCA_036501405.1 Kapaibacterium sp. (SeqCode) | reverse complement strand
AAGGCGAAGTTCCTTCCCAAACATTTTCGCAATCGCCGCTTTCGAAATATCGTCGTGCGTGGGTCCAAGACCGCCTGTGACAAGGATGACATCGTATTCCTTCCAGGCTTTTTTCGCAGCGGCCATAATCGCTTTGGCATCATCGCCAACGGTGGTGATGCGCGTGACCGGGATACCGAGCTTGGACATTCGTTCCGCAATCCAGGAAGCATTCGTGTTGACAATTTGCCCGATCAGCAATTCGTCGCCGATCGTAATAATTTCTGCACGCATAAATAAATAATGGCCTTAAAAAATCATCATAATAAGGTGCGCGGCAATCCAGGCATAGATTCCCGCGACAGCGTCATCGAGCATGATGCCGGTGCCGCCGTGCATTCGTTCGAAAAATCGTGCGGGCCACGGTTTCAGAACGTCGAAGATCCGAAAGAACAAAAAGGCTACGACGATATAGGAGAGGTTCCCAGCGAATTGAATCGTAAGGAGCGCCATCCATTGTCCCAGCACTTCATCGATCACGACAATGCCGGGGTCCTGCACTTCGAGCACGCGTTCGACCACGCCGCCCGACCATATTCCGAGTACGAGTACCACGACGCATGCGATCGCAAGCGCAATGGGATCTTGTAGGCCATGCAGGAAATAATAGATTGCCGCTGCGACTATACTTCCCACGGTTCCCGAGCCGACGGGCGAAAGACCGGAATAAAAAAAGGTCCCAACCAGCAAGGCGAGCGTTGGAACCTTACCGAGATTCTGCGGGCGCTTGCTCCAAAGTCGCGAACGCGCTTTCGAAAGCCAGTCGAATTGGGAACGCGGTGCGGTGGACATCTTTTAGCGTTAGACCGTCTCTTGTCGCGTGCGGCGAAGCCATAGGCTGCGGACGACTGCCCAGTTATCGTAAGCATACATCACGGCAGAAGCGAAGGTCAGCAAGGTAACGATTCCCATCAGCCAAAAGGGCACGTCGGATTGGAGATAGGCGCGAGAAATCGACGTGAGAACAGTTCCAAAATTGACACCGACTGAGAACAGCGCCGCAAGCATGAGCAGAATAAATGTCATCTGCGCGAACGTCTTCACTTTTGCAAAAAAACTGGTCGTCAGTGGAAGATGGACGGCGTCGGCACGAACGCGAAACAGCGTCAGAAAGAGATCGCGAGCCAGGACGACGATTGTCATCCACCATGGAATGATTCCGGTCCACGCAAACGCAACGAATGCGGCGCTGGTCAGAAGTTTATCGGCAAGCGGGTCGAGAAAGGCGCCGAGCGGCGTGACAAGCCCCCACTTGCGCGCGATGTGGCCGTCCCACCAATCGCTCGCGGCGGCAACCGCAAAGACCATAATCGCCCAACCCACTGCGGGTGGGTGCATGACCGCCAGGAGCACGAAAAATAACGGCACCAGCGCGATCCGAAGTACGGTAAGCTGCATCGGAAGCTTCACGAATTCCCCAACACACGATTCTCGAAGAGGGTTTAGTCCGCAGCCGTATTATAATTTTGCCAGGTGGATCATCAAATCTTCGTTGCGGGAAAGCTTCAATTTTTTACGCACATGCATTCGATGCCCTTCGACCGTTCGTTCGGAAAGGCAAAGCAGCCGGCCAATTTCCTCCGATTTCAAATTCATTCGCAAGAGCGAGCATATCCGCACTTCCATCGGCGTAAGTTCGGAACAGCTTTCAAGCAGCGTTTCGTAAACTCCGGATGCGCTGCTTTGAACTGCGTATCGAACCGTTCCCAGTCAACCGACCTGCAAGGCAGCGTCTTCAGCCGCTCCCGCAGTTCTTTTGCCGCGCCATCCGGCATAGGGAATTTGCGGATGAATTTGAGGAGGTCATTTCGAAGCTCAGAGAGTAGTTCGGTTTGGGCCAGGAGTTGAAGGGTGGTGTGGGAAAGGTCGCGTTCGAATTGATCGACTTTTAGGCGTTGAACATCCAGTTCCTGTTCTTTCTTTTCAACTTCGCGTTCGATGCGGAATAATGTAGCTCGCTGCTCATTCTCCTCGGTAATGATCTTTTGCTTCAACTCGTAATGTTTTTCGATATTTTCAAATGCCGCCTCAAAATTGCTCTGCTGTCTGTAATAATTGGAACGAACGAAATAATAGGAATTTAATCCATACGGATCATCCAGCTCTGAACTGAGTGTTAGAGCTTCCCTCAATAGCGAATCAGCTTGAGTAAAATTTTCGGTATCGATGTACAGTTCTGCTGCAAGAATGAGTGCATTTGACAACAGCCGTGGCTGGCCCAATCTTCGGAATAATGCAATTGCTTTATCGAATGATTTTTCGCTTTCTTCATAGCGGAGAAGATAGCGGAATGATTTGCCGAGAACGAGTGAGGCACTCCCAATTACGCTTTGCGCTCCCGTTTCTCCTATCTTTGAATAAATTTCTTCAATGATAGAAACCGCGTTAGAATAATTTTTTAATTCGACATGAATTGTAGCTTCACGCACAGTTGTCAAGCAGATCCACCGTAAATCAACTGCCGCTTCAGCTTCTCGTTTTGCATCCTGACTTAATTCCAGGGCGGTTTCAAAATTTTCTTTCATCATATAGAGCTGTGAAAGAAGATACAAATTGCTCGCT
>DASYAJ010000556.1:0-5401 GCA_036501405.1 Kapaibacterium sp. (SeqCode) | reverse complement strand
CTGCGTCCGTTCCTGCAGAAAATAGGTGCTTTTTGTGCGGGGGGAATTCGTAGTTCATGAACTATTGCGAATGTAGCTCAAATTCGCATGGTCAGAATTCATAATTCATAGTTCCCATGCTGTAAGAAAGAACAAAGATTTATATTTATTTTATATTTATCGGCTGTCAATGAACGTTCGTTCTCCGAGAGGCGATAGGTGCCTATCGAAGCAAACGCAATATACGGAGAAAATTCGAACCATGCTGAAAAACGGAATAAAAATTTTTTCCAATTAGCTATGTCCTTCCCAAGTCGTTCGATGCATTAATCTATGTCGATCATTCGAGTGCATCCTATCTTTTATCAAACGCGAAGAATTAAAATTAGCTTTCGGGGGTGAGATGGTAAGGGCTCATCCCATGCTCTCCCACCGCCCATCGAAATCGAGCGCATAGCATTTCCCATCGCTCATTGCGTGCATCGCGCGGCTTGTCGCATCCTTTGTGGTGCGGAGAAGATAGATTTTCTCGCCCGCTTCGCGGGTGAGGAACCGTTCCAGCGCGGCAATCTCCGGCTGGACGTCGCCCAGCCATTCGCTCTCGGATTCTTTGACGAAGGCCCTGCTCATACTTCATCTCTTCCTCAGTTCATCGCACCACATCGACTCGCGTTCCAAATCGTTCCGTGCCCAATTGCAACTCGATTTGGTATGCGCCAGGAACAAGTGTGCTCACATCACAGACCGCTTCCGTGCCGGTGGTTTTGTACGGCATCGTAACTTCGCGGCCGAGCGCATCGCGCGCAGTCACATTCCAGTTCCCAACGAAGGGAAGGGAAATCCGCACGTTCGTCGAAGCAGGATTTGGAAAAGCCGGATTCGGGGAAGCAATAATGGAACTTTGTGAAGCCTTCACATTCGCCAGCGCGAGATCGCCCACGCCTTTCCATACGCCGAGTCCGGGAACAGCAGCGTAAAGCGTTCCATCGCTTGCCAATGCAAGCGCGGAGACACTCTGGCCTTGCAGGCTATCGTTCAAGGAAAAAGTCTTTGTGCTGCCATTCGGCCAATAAACGACTCCGGAAGGAGCGGGAGCGAAAATATCGCCGGAGCCAGAGAGTGCAAATCCACCGCTTGAAATGTTCGCAATCGTTTGCCACGTCGCGCCACGGTCATCGGAACGAAACATGGTATTATTGGAAAGGAACGCAATCGTTCCATCGTTCCCAACATGGAGCGAAGCGATTGCGGATGCCCCCGTTGGCGTGATTGCTGTCCACGCATTCCCACTATTGGTCGAAACGAATAGGCCGTTCGTCGTCGAGACATAAATGCTCCCAAGATAATAGGCGATGCCCGTAACCGTTCCGATGACGGCTGCGTCGTTCGTTTCGTTCCATGTCGAACCATCGTCGGTCGTAACATACACGCCCTGCGAACCAGCGAAGAGGATGCGCGCCGCCGTCGCAACGGCAAACATCGTTCCCGATGGTGCGGAAGGGAAAATGTTCGTCCAGGTCACACCGCCATCCGTCGAGCGGTCTACGCCGCCCCCGCCGGCACTGCCAAGCAGTCCATTATCGAATGGATCGCCCACAATATTCGGTACCACGGTTGCGCTTTCGAGCGACCAGTTCCCACTATCGCCAAGTACAAACGTTCCCAGCGCCTGCGTTGCAAAGAGGGTTTTGTTTGCGGAAGTGAGAGCGGTGACACTCGAAAAGGGAGCCGGTATCGGCGTCCAGATAGATGCAGAATCATCCGTGGAGAGGAAGACCGTGGAAGTAAAGAGGCTATTGCCTTCTTTTGAATCATCATAGCCGCCAGATTCGAGCCAATCGCCGCTGGAATCGACGCACGAAATATTAAATTCGGGTGCGTCCCCTCCATTAGTCGGTGCAAAATAGAGAGGCGTCACCGTAGAGTCATCGATGAAAAAAACTGCACCATTCCCGGAGAGTAATGCCTGGGTATCGTTCTTAACAGCAATGGTATGGTCATAAAACGGAGAGCGAAGGTCGGACGCAATTTGCTTCCAGGTTTGCCCAAAATCGTTGGAACGATACAAGGAATTACTAACGCCTGTTTCCGATGCCATTAATGTCCACACCGAACCGTTCGGTCCGGTTTCGATCTCTGCGTAATTCCCGCGGGGCAGGTCATTCAATTCTCGTCTCCAAGTAGTTCCGGAATCGGAACTAAAATATATTCCCGTCGCCGTCCCGGCATAATAGTGCTGGGCGTCCACACCAATACAATTTAGCGTTTCCCCCGCAGGAGCATTGATCTTCGTCCAGGTATTTCCTTCGTCGAAACTCCGAGAAAAACTTGTAGCCGAAAACAAGTTTGCATAAAGGTTTCCAAAGCGATCGGCGTAAAGAACATCCGATGCAGGGATCGGAAGCGTTACCGGACTGCCAGAGCCATCGCCATTAATACGTTTATTGCCGACGATAATGTGCCCATCGGGCAGCGATGCAAAAACGGGGAATCTCGGAACGATACCGCTCGAATTTGGTAATGGCAGCCAGTGCTGCCCTTGATCGGTCGAGCGGACGATGGCGTTCGTTGAGCCAGCAACAATATCGCCATTGCCATTCACAAGAAGCATCCACGCGGCATCCGTTGCCGGGCCGTGCGTCGGTTCCCAATGGAAGCCTTGCGCCGAAGCAGTGGAAAAAGCAATGAGAAGGGAAAAGATCGATAAATAAGTACGCATAGTCATAAAAAGAAGTTAAGATAACTCCTTAACACCCTCCTTTTAAAAAGATTCACCATGGAAATCGGTAACGACAGGTGCGATTCTTCGTACACAGAAACGTAGCAATCGCGTCAATATGGAAATAATGTGTACCCATGAGTTTCGAAATCGAAGAACAGCTCGGCGGTAAAGTCGGGACCGCGCTTCGAAAAACATTCCTCTCACTTCGGAACCGGAATTTCCGGCTCTTTTTTATCGGCCAATCCATCTCGAATTCCGGGAACTGGCTGACGAATGTCGCGCTGATTTTGCTCGTGCTGAAGTTGACCGGCAGCGGCGTAGCTGTCGGGGTCCTTGCAGCGTGCCAGTATGGGCCGATCCTTCTTTTTTCCGCCTACGCCGGCGCGATTGCGGACCGCTCGGACAAGCGCAAGCTGCTCTTTGTCACGCAAGTGCTCGAAATGCTGCAATCGACAGCGCTCGCCATTATCGCATTTCAACCGCACGCCTCGCTCAGTGTACTCTATGCCATTGCCTTGTGCGGCGGGACCGTTCTTGCATTCGACAATCCATTGCGGCGTTCGTTTGTCACAGAAATGGTTCCTCGCGAAGACATTCCGAATGCGGTCGTGCTTTATAGCATTATCGTAAACGTCTCGCGCATTTTCGGCCCGGCACTGGCGGGCCTGCTAATCGTCACGTTGGGCTTTGGCTGGTGCTTCGCGATCGATGCCGCCTCCTATATTGCTGTAATCGTTTGCCTGTCCATGATGCGGCCTGCGGAACTCTATCGCGGTCATCCAACGCCGAGGGAAAAAGGAGCCGTCCGAGCCGGACTCCGCTATGTGATGTCCATGCGGATTTTATGGGTCAGCTTCGCGATGCTCATTGTCATACAAGTTTTTTCTTATAATTTCACGGTGACGCTGCCGCTTTTCGTCACCGATACGCTGCACAAATCCGGGAACCTCTTTACGTTACTTTATTCGCTCTTCGGCGCGGGAGCCGTCGTAAGCGGGCTGCTCGTGGCCCACAGGAGCATGGTCCGAATGCGACATATTTTGTGGGGTGCGCTTGCGCTCGGGGTGTCCATGCTGATTCTCGCATTCGTTCCAAGCCCCGAACTCGCCATGCCCGCAATTTTCCTTGTCGGTATGGGAAGCATTCTCTATCTCACCGCGACGACCTCGATTGTGCAGATCGAATCGGCTTATGGCATGCACGGTCGCGTGCTTGCGCTGCAAACGGTGATCTTAGGCGGTTCTTCACTCATCGGTGGACCGCTCCTTGGCTGGCTTGCCGATACGATGGGCGGTCGTGCGCCGATGATCGTCGGTGGCGTTGCTGCGCTGATCGCTGCCGCGTTCGGATATTTAGCGTGTAAGAAATAGGAACTAATGCATTCGCAAAAACGATAAGAGAGTTATGAATGCATCCCAAATTCTTGTCGTGGTTTTGCAAGCAAGTATTGCGCTCATCCTTGGAGCGGTATGGATCGTGTTTTTCTATTATCTCTTCAAAAAATGGCGCCGCCGCAAAACCGAAACCGGGAGTTTAATTCCACCCGTCGTCTATGGCGCATGGCAAGGACATAATCTCGGCACGACGATCATGGAACCCGGGGATATGCGTGAGATCGAGCGCGACTTGAAAAAAGCAACAAGCGACAAATAGTTACCCAAAGATAATTCCCTCGACTTCGCGAATGGCCCGGTCGAGTTCGTCATTCACAATAATGTGGTCGTACTGACCGGCCATGCTCATCTCCATCTGCGCGCGTTCGAGTCGGCGTTCGATCGTTTCCTCGGACTCCGTTTTGCGTTCGCGCAGCCGAGTTTCGAGCGTTGCCATATCGGGTGGAGCGATAAAAAGAAGGAGCGTCTCCTTCGGGAATTTATTGTGAATGGAAATTCCGCCTTTTACATCGATATCGAACAGAAGTTTTTTGCCCATCTGGTGTGCGCGTTCAATTTCGGTGTTTGGAGTTCCATAAAGATTCCCGAAGATTTCTTCGTGCTCGATCAGCGCATCCCCGGCAATCAACGCGTCGAATTTTTCGCGTGTCACAAAATAATAGTCGATGCCATCGCGCTCGCCGGGCCGTTGCGCGCGCGTGGTAGCGGAAACGCTGAACATCACGTCCGCCGGATGCCGCGCGAGAATCTCGTGCGCGATCGTTGTTTTACCAGCGCCCGATGGGGCAGAAAGAACAATAAGCTGCTTCTTCAATGGCGAATAGCTAACGGCTAATGGCGAATGGGATTGGTAACACGATTATGGCGAAATGAGGTCGTCGGCATTCATAGCGATGGGTTCGCCGCGCAGTTCGGCAAGGCGTTTGCGGAACTCGAATTTCGGAATCTTAGTCAAAAGCTGCTCATACATATTCGCCACGATGGTTTTATCTGCTTCAAGCCCAGAGAGCTTCCAGATCCAGTAATGGACGTTTGTTTGCGTTTCGTCATTGAGCGTAGTAGAAAGCAGATCACGCAGGCCCTGGATCGCACGGTCAGGATTGTTTTCTAAAGCGTCGATGCGTGCGAGCACAATCCTGGAATGAATAAGCGTATCCGTTTTCTCCATTTCGATGCTCATCGCAAGCGATTCCTCTGCCATTGTTTTCGCTTCTGCAAGGCTCACATCGCAGGGAGCCTTAGCATTGTAATCGAGGACACACGCTGCAGTTCCCACGAGCCAATAGCTCAGTCCATACGTGTGCTG
>DASYAJ010000555.1:0-1642 GCA_036501405.1 Kapaibacterium sp. (SeqCode) | reverse complement strand
CTTTGCGTTCGCCGAGCGGAAACCGAAATTCACCGTTCATTCGGTATTCCCAGCGCTTCGAAGCAAAGCCATAGCCCGTGCCCCCATCGATGCCAAACTGATCGTGATGCCCGAAATCGATTTGCCCAGGAGTTCCAAGTCCCAGAAAAAATCCCGTCACACGATTGAAGTCGATGAAGGTAAATGGTTCCATGTATGGAATTTGCCGCGCATTAGGAAGTTCCGTCACGACAAAGTGATGCTTCCGGTGCGATCTCATCGAAAAGCCATGCATCGCATCGAACTGCATGGTGTCGTTCATCATCATCGTGGAAGACGTATCGTCCTCCATCGATGTGTCCATCATCGGTGTATCGACGGTCGGCATGGGAACCGTAAGTACGGGTGATGACACAAGCGTATTCCCATTCGAAACGGGTTGCGCTATCATCAGTGAATGAGAAAAAAGAATCGAGGCGAGTAGCGAAGTAATCATGATGCGGAGAAGAGACTAAAAAATCCCAAACGGGTTGCAGGGAATTCTGCAAACGTTACGGTTCAACGAGAAGAGGTGGGGGATTGTTTCCTACCGCTACTGCCGATCGAGACCACTTCAATGCCTTCTCTTCTGCTGGAATCCGAATGCGAAGCAGCACAAACGCATTGAGCAAGGAAAAAAGGATCGCCGTATCCCATAGTCCGAAAATCAGTGGCAGCGATAAGAGTTCCAAGGCGACCGCGAGATAATTCGGATGACGTAGAAACCGATACGGGCCCGAGGAAATTAATTCCTCGCCCGGCAATACAATAATGCGTGTTGTCCATCGGGTAGACAGGGAATAGAGGACAGAAGCTCGAAGAATTTGTGCAACAGCAAATGCGAGGAGTGGAATGGTAAAATAGTAGGGAAGAGATCGATTCCCAAGAAAGAATTCCAGAACGATGCCGATAAAAAAAGTGGTGTGGAGCAGAACGATCAGCCCGTAATGCTTTCCTCCGAACTCTAATGCTCCTCTCGCTTTCAATAACGCCGTATTTCTTTTCGCGATTCGGAGTTCTACTAATCGTTCCACAACGATCAGCGCGAGCAGCGAGAGAAAAAATGTCGTGGAACTCATGGCCATTGAATAAGGACAAGTTCGGAGCTAAAGCCGGGACCCAGCGCGGAAATCAGTCCGTAGGCCTCGCGTTCGTACTTGGTTTCCGCGAGTAATCGTTCCAGAATAAAGAAGACCGTCGCGCTGGACATATTGCCATATTCCCGCAAGACATCGAGTGAATGATGAAGTTCTCCATCCAAGGCAAGCGCCGACTGATACGCATCCATCACTTTCGCTCCACCCGGATGCGCAGCGTAATGTTTAATGTCCTTGATTTCTATTCCCTGCTCGGTAACCAATTCCTCGATATTGTTCCGCACGAGCGAGGTAACGATGGTTGGAATATCCCGCGAGAGAACGATTTTGAATCCCTCGCTCGTAATCCGCCACCCCATGACATCGAGCGTGTCCGGATAAATCGTGGAAAGCGACCGAACGATGGAAGGATTTGAAAAGGATCCCGCCTGTTTCGGGACATCATTGCCACAGACCAGACAAGCCGCTCCGCCGTCGGCAAAAAGCGCAGCCGCAATGATATTGCTTTTTCCGCGATCGTCCCGCTG
>DASYAJ010000554.1:0-3020 GCA_036501405.1 Kapaibacterium sp. (SeqCode) | reverse complement strand
AAACGATAGACGCCGGCTGGAAGGTGGTGGATGTCCAGAACACGATTGAACGTGCCCGAAGGCATCGTGGAATTTTCGAGCGTCTTCACTCTTTGGCCGAGCGCATTGTATAAGTCGATCTGCACGGACATTGCTTCAGGCAACGAAAAGCTAAAATTCCCGCTGGTGGAAAGAGGATTCGGATAGATGTCGCTCATGGTGAGCGGCGTAGCATTGGCCGTGCTAACGCTGGAAGCATTGATGGAATTGTAGGTCTGAACGGAGCGAAAAACTCCTGCGCCATCAGTTCCGAGATAGACGGTGCCATTTCGGTCGCGGGTGATGCTGAGAATGCTCTCGGAACCGAGTCCTGACGAAGCATTCGTCCATGTGCTGCTGCCGGCTGGGAGCGAAAATGCACCGGCAGTTGTGCCAGCAAAGACATGCCCGCTCGGAGTGCTGAGCATTGCGTTGACTTTGCCGGTCAGACCTGTTCCAATCGGACTCCACGTAGTTCCTTTATCGTGCGACCAGAAAATTCCCGTATCGTGGACGGCCGCAAGCAAATCGCCAGCCGTGTTTATCGTTAGCGCAAAAATTCCAGACGTATCGGGCGGGGTGAATGGAAGAGGTTCCCAATCGAGCGCATTATCGATTGAATGGTAGAGCGTCGTCGAAGTTCCCGCAAAGACTTCGCCCGTGGCGGAGACCGCGAGCGATTGAATGCCGAAATTTGTGATGCCGGAATTAAGCTGGTCCCATGTACCGCCTTTGTCCGTGGATCGGAACACGCCTTCTCCGCAGCCCATATAAATAATTCCAGTTGGATCGACAACGATGGAGGTGATGGGGGTGTACGTTAGGGCGTAACCTAAAGGAGACCACGTAACGCCATTGTCTGAACTGGTAAGCACATCCCCAGATCCATAGTTTTGGGAGACGCCGGAACCAGCTCCAATCAGCAGTCCACTCGAATCAACAGCTAATGGAAGAACATTATCCGATCCATTGATTCCGAACCACGATGATCCGGCATTCGAAGAGCTGAAAAGAAGTGACGAGCCATAACCATCGATGTTAATACTATTCGCAGTCGGGAACCCTGCACTGGCAATGATGGAGCCGGAAGCAGACACTTCCAGGTATCGTGTAGCCCCATTCGGTAATACGATCTGATGAAACATTCCAGAAGTCGGGCTCGTTTTAAATAATAATTGAGCGACGCTCATCCACACCTCTCCATTGGGATTATACTCGAATCGATCTAATAAGGCTCCCAAAAGCCAATATGGCATAACCAAGCCACTGTTAAATGTGGATTGTAATTTTCCATTCGAATCGCATCGTTCTAAATCCCATCCATTGGATGTCACAAAACCATCTTTAGTAAATCCTGCGAATAGGCCTCCATTCAATGCTGGAGCCCAAGTACGACCATCGTCTATGGACCAAAAGGAATTACGTCCATTGTTATCGGAAGAAAACATTTTGGCGTTTGGGCCACCGACTAAATGGTTACCCCCTCCAAATCCGTTAATCAGTTTGCTCCAACTCCCACCTCGATCGGTGGAGCGATAGCCGTTCCCATCGCCGAATGCAAATAAGGAAGAGGTATAAAACGACTGGATCTTATATTCAGAGCCGGGAACTGGAAGGGTATCCCAATGCAATCCCTGATCGCTGCTCCGAAGAAAAAGAGGCGCAGGCGTTCGCACGAAAATGTCGCCGTCGCGGGTTCCCGTCGCTGCCGCGATTAAAGTATTCGTTCCATTAACCACTTGAACGGTTGTTGTATCGAATTGGAGAATGGGATTCCAGGTCGTACCCCGGTCAGATGAAATTTGTACGGAGCGATTGAAGATTCCGATTAAATTCCCATTCGCGAGCGTGGAAAATGCCATCGGTGTTTGCGGCAGGATCTGCCAGGTTGCGCCATCGTCGTTGGAACGATAGAGATTATCTGCGAGCACGTATGAGTTGCCGGAACTATCGAAATTTATTTCGGTGATCCATCGTCCGGAAGGGCCATTGGTTTGAACCCATAAAGGCGTTTGAGCGTGAATGGCAAGCGAGCAAAATGTTGCGAAAATGAAGAAAAACAGCGTTTTTTTCATGGCAAAGGTGGACGGCAAAGGTAGATTGTGTGGCAAAATCCGCTTAGAGGCGGCACTAAGTTCCTGCAAATATACTACAATTTTTTGCAGGCCACAGAATTTTCATGCTTTGCCGAGAAAAAGAGCCAGGAATTTTTATTCCCGCTCGGCCGCCGGGAGTTCTTCGAGGCTCTCCTTGATGAGATCGAGCGCCTCGCCGACTTGCACCTCTTTGTTTTCCATTTCGAAGGAGCGGATGGAAAAAACCGGCTGCACGGCTTCGATAATTTCTTCGGCAATCTTTGGATTGCCTTTCGAGAGTTTCGTCAGGTTAGTCAGCACGTCTTCGCCATAGCGATATTCGGTGTGTTCTTCGATGATAGGCATGCGTCCGGCGCGAATATCTTTCTTTGTCACGGCGGGCACGGCTTCGCTTTTCAGGAGCACTTTTTTAATTTCGTCGATGAGCGTGTCCATTTTCTCTTCGGGAATGTCGTGGACGAGCTTCGGATTGAACTCGAAATGTTTTATCTCTTCGATATCGATATCAACGCCTTCTTTTTCTTTGAGATCGAGAATTTTGGAGGCGCGGTCCTCATTGATGATCGCATATTTTTTCATCGGAACGATGAGCGCTTTGGCATCATCGGTGGTGACGGTGAAGGAATTCGGTTCCCGTCCGCCTTTGACGACATCGGTAAGCCATTCGGGAAGGATGCTCGCAAACATTACTTTTCGGGCATGGCCGGTGATCGAGCCAAGCACGCGGTTGAGCGCGTTCAGCGCGCCGAGTACCTTCAGCGCGCTTGCGGCGACGCGCTGTTTCGTTCCGGTGAGCGAATAGACTTTTTTCCTCTTCGGCTTCGGAGATCGGCTAGCCGATTCGCGTACCGCTTCCGAAATAATTTCTTTCATTTTGGCCATAGCAAAAGGAGGGTAGTGCAAGGG
>DASYAJ010000553.1:0-4311 GCA_036501405.1 Kapaibacterium sp. (SeqCode) | reverse complement strand
AGTGGTCCGCTGCTTCTTGCGGCAGATAGAATGGTCCCACGGATCAACGAAGCGGAATTTCACAGTTGGGAATCGCAAGGGCTTGCGGCATTTAGTTTGAACCCGCTCGATTTTTCGAGTACGCGCGTCTCGACCACGTATGGGCCCCGCGGTCTGACATTCGATCCCAAACTTGGCCAGTACCTCCTTGCCTTTACCGATTTTCAGGGAACGAGCTTGAATGGGAGCTATTTGCTGTTTCTCGATTCGTCCTCCGGTCAGGAAGTCAATGCGTTTAGCATTCAGGAAGGTTCCCAAGTCGCGAACGTGCGCGGCATGGAATACGACCCGCGCGGGAGCGGGAACTCGGCATGGATGACGATTCTCAACAGCGGGAACTCCGCAAAGATCGTAAAGATTGCGCTCGCCGATGGCCCTGCCGGTGCGATTGCTCCAGAACTGATGGCAACGCCTTCGCCCATCGCTTTCGCAATGGTCGATACCGGGACCTCGATGACAATCAACGTGGAACTTCATAACACCGGTGGTGCTACCGACACGATCGCCGCTAGTTCGATCGTGCCGAGCGGGACAGCTTACTCGTTCGCGGGCATCACATTCCCCGTGGTGTTGAACGATGGCGATTCGATGAAAGTGAGCGTTACCTTCGCGCCGCATTCGCTCGGCGAGCAGGATGCCGAGCTTGCCGTAACGCAAGGTTCGGAAGAACCGACCGTATCGTTCCCAATCACCGGCGAAGGAATTTATGCCGGCGAAAGCGTAGCCGAAGGTGTTTTAGAAAGCTGGCAGATGACGCTCTCGCCAAATCCCGCGCGCGACAATGTCGAGCTTACGTTGGATGCAGCGGAGGAAGGTCCGGCAAAAATTTTCGTCTATGACGCAACGGGCCGCGAAGTGCGGTCCATCGACATGGGAACCGTATCCGAAGGCGAGCACGAAACGCAGATTTCTACCGGCGATCTTCCGAGCGGGATGTATTTTGTCCGCGCGCTCGGCGCATCCGGTCAGCTTGCCGCGTCGCGATTAGTGATTGCGCGCTGAAGCAGAACTGGAGTTATTGCGAAACCTGTCCTGCATGTTTCGGAGTTTGCATAAGCGAGGCCCTCGTCGATGGACGGCCTCGCTTGTTGCATGTTAGGACCATCACGCGCGCGCGAAACCGTACTCATCACCGGCTGCCATGGCTTTGTCGGGCAGCACGTCGTGCGCTTGTTCGTGGAGGAATCGAAGTGCGATATCATCCTGACGGCGCGGGAACCGAATTCGCTCTTTGCCGATATTGCAAGCGAGCCACGTATTCGCGGCTATCACCAGATGGACGTAGCGCAGCGCGCTTCGGTGAAGGAAATCATGCTTGTGGCCAAGCCGGATGTGATCGTCAATTGTGCGGCGTTTGTGAAAGTCGATGACGCCGAAAAAGAGCGAGAGCTTGCGTGGCATACGAATGTTTCGGCCGTCGAACATCTTGCTGAAATGGCGCGAAAAATCGACGCCCGGATCGTTCACATCTCTTCCGATCTTGTTTTCGATGGCACGCGTGCGCCGAACACGGAGAGCGATGCGCCGCACCCGCTCAATTATTACGGACGCACGAAACTTGCGAGCGAAAATGTACTCCGAACTTCCGGAATCGAGCATACTATTTTTCGGACATGCGTCGTCTATGGTGCAGCGGAACGCGCAAAAGCAAATTATGCGCTTGCAGTACTGACCTCGCTGGAACATGGCGAGCCTGTCCATGCCGCGACGGATTTGCTTTCGGCGCCGACGCTCGTCGATGATCTCGCCCTTGCCGTCGTGCGTGCTACGGAACGAAAACGGCTGGGACTGTATCATGCCGGCGGCCCGGAAATGATTACGCGCTTCGAATTCGCGAACCGCATTGCGGAGGTATTCGGATTGAACGCCGCGCTCATTATGCCGACGACGGTTGCCGAGCTGCGCTCGAATGGCACCTGGCGCGCCGAGCGGCCTACAAAAACGGGCTTGATTTCGCTCAAAGCACAGACCGATCTTGGGGTTCGAATGTCGAATGTGAACGATGGCCTGCGCGTCATGGAACGAGGCATGGAGGAACTTCTCGGCAAGAGCGAACTCTATTTATATGAATAGGAGTTTTTAGGAATCAGCAATTTTTGTCTTACGATGTTCAGGGAGTGATCGTTATCGAATCAGAAGTCCAATTGACACGACAACAAATTGTTCGCGTTTTTGACGAATTTCTTTGTTCATTCGAATCTAGACCCACACAAAAGTTACTTATTGTTATTGATGATAACGAAGTTAGAATAATAGAAAGTTAAATTTTATCACTTAATGTTAGATATAAAACTCATTCGTGAAAATCCTGAAGTGGTGCGCGCCGCCTGTCATGCGAAGCACACCGATGACGCAGTCGATCAACTCTTGGAACTGGACCGCGCGCGCCGCGCGATTATCCAGAATGTTGAATCGCTGAAAAGCAAGCGCAATACCGTGACCGAAGAGATTGCGAAGCTGAAACGCGCGAAAGAAAATGCGGACCGACAGATCGCCGACATGAAAGCCGTCAGCGATGAAATCGCTTCGCTCGACGATCACTTGCGTGAGAAGGAACTGGCACTGGAACTGCTCATGCTTTCGATCCCAAACGTGACACATGCTTCCGTTCCACATGGTGCCGATGCAACGGGGAATGTGGAGGTGAAGCGTTGGTCGCCAAATGGCGAGGCGACCGCGTTCGAAAAACGGGAGGGCCTCGATCATCTTGCGCTCGCTGAAAAATATCAGCTTTTCGATTTCAAGCGTGGCGCGAAGATTGCCGCCGCTGGGTTCCCAGTCTATATGGGCCGCGGCGCGCAACTGGAACGCGCGTTTATCAATTTCATGCTTGATCTTCACACACGGTCGCATGGTTATACCGAGGTGCTGCCGCCATTTTTTGTGAATGCACAGTCCTTACGAGGAACGGGTCAGTTCCCAAAATTCGCCGATCAAGTTTACCACATGCCAGCGGACGAGCTTTATGCCATTCCGACCGCAGAAGTTCCCGTCACGAATCTCTATGCAGAAGAAGTCTTGCCGGTAGATAAGTTACCGCTTATGCATACAGCGTTCAGTGCCTGTTTTCGGAGAGAGGCCGGTTCGTATGGGAAGGATACGCGCGGGTTCTTGCGCGTCCACGAATTCAACAAAGTGGAACTCGTGAAATTCACGATGCCCGAATACTCCTACGATGAGCACGAAAAGCTGACGAGCGATGCCGAGCGCGTCTTGGAACTTCTGGGAATTCCATACCGGCGCCTGCTGCTCTGCGATGGCGATACCGGTTTTTCCAGTGCAAAAACCTACGATCTCGAAGTGTGGGCGCCCGTGGAAGGAAAGTGGCTCGAAGCCTCGAGCTGTTCGAACTTCGAGGACTTTCAGGGGCGGCGCGCGAACATCCGTTTTCGCAGAGATCCAAAAGCAAAACCTGAATTTGTTCACACCTTGAATGGTTCCGGACTTGCCACATCGCGCCTGATGGTCGCTTTCTTAGAAACTTTTCAGCAGCCGGATGGAACTGTTCGAATCCCGGAAGTGCTTCATCCGTATCTGCCATTTACGCACATTGCTTAAGCCGTGACCTTTCGATCACGGTTCATTCATCTTGTTCGTGACCTGAATGTCACGATTACTGGATCCGATTAACCAATACTTTTTATGACCGACGTAATAGACCAGCAAGCATTTCACTATTCCAATAATGAGGAACCGAAGCTCCTCTGCGAAGAAGTGGAGCTTTCCGATCTCGCGCGCGAATTCGGAACTCCGCTTTATGTCTATTCGAAAAAGCAGATCATCCAGAATTTTTGTTCATTCGACGAAACGCTGAAGTCATCGGGCAAGGAGCATTACGTCAGTTATGCGGTGAAGGCGAATTCGAATATCGAATTGCTGAAGCTTCTCGCGGAAGAAGGTTCCGGTGCGGATGTCGTCAGCGCAGGGGAACTTCTGGCGGCGCTCGCCGCCGGATTCGATCCCGAAAAAATCACTTTCGATGGCACCGGGAAGACGGACGCCGAAATCGAGCTGGCGCTCAAGGCGAATATCCATGCCTTCAATGTCGAGAGTATCGAGGAAATTTCGGTGATCAACGAAATTGCAGAACGATTGGGAAGCATGAGCGATCGTCCGATTCGTGCAAAGGTTTCCATTCGTGTCAATCCGGATGTCGATGCCAAGAGCCATCCGTACATTTCGACCGGGATGAAGGAGAACAAGTTCGGCATTGACATGGAAAATGCGCGGGAAGCATTTCTCTACGCTTCGAAGCAGCCGGCGCTGGAAGTT
>DASYAJ010000552.1:0-6330 GCA_036501405.1 Kapaibacterium sp. (SeqCode) | reverse complement strand
CCGAAGCTGCGATAGTCCATCATCATCACCCCAAATCGATCCTTCCCACCAATATTTGCCAGCAATTGTGCGCGTGGATAGTAAAAATCCATGTTATGATTATAACCGTGACAATAGACGATTACCGTATCGATTCCAATGCGATTGGTATCGCCAAGATACGTTGCGTAAATCATTGTCGGCGACGACTCTCCTACTCCCTGACTTTTGAGCGTTATTAGATCGATGAAGTTATTCGGAATTGCGTAGGACGAATCGAGCCGGAAATCAACCGCGCCAGTGAAATTCTGCAATGAATATTGCGAGATCGTTGGACCGGGGTTCAGCAGGTTTGCATCGAGATTAAAACAGCCCGATGCCATCCAAGCAAAAATTAGTAGAAAAGAAAATTTGCGGGTCATTAGAATTTTCGTGTCAGTCCTAAATAAATTCCAAACGCACCATGCCCGTCGACGCCATGATAACCGACCGCATTCGGTGTATTAGGAAGTCCTGCTTCCAGATATTTTAGCTCGGTGATGTATTGCCAGTGCTCCCCTTCGAATCGGTGACCGATTGCAATATTCGAAAACCAATGCCCGGTTTGCGGTTCGTTATCGGCGCGGTGAGAAGTGAAGTCGAACCAGTTACTGCTGGTCAGATAAATCAGGTTCCCATTCGTTCCATAATGCCAATAAAAATTGATGTCGGCCTCCGGCCAGATGCGAAACGAACCATCGCGGAACGCAAGCAGAAGATTTGCAATGGGTGCAACGGAAATGGCTGGTCGCAACTCCGATTGCGGAAGTAATTCTTGCAAGCCGCCGAGATCGAGTTGGAGATCGTCGAAAAGGAGTGAGGTGGTTTGCAACCCTCCGAAAAAAGTCAGTTTATCCGTATATCCATATCCCGCGGCAATGGAAGTGAGCGGCATAGGGATGGTCGTTCCAGCAAAATCGAAAAGGGGCCCGCCAAGCGCCACCGTCACATTCGTATGACCTTCGGAAACCGGCTCGACAAAACGAGTCGGAGCGCAGGCTGCCATCACGCAAGCCGCAAGCAGGAGGAGAAAAAATCCGGGGGACCGTATCATGGCCGAAGGTGGTGCTTCCTGCCGGGCTCGAACCGGCGACCCACTGATTAAGAGTCAGTTGCTCTACCAACTGAGCTAAGGAAGCGGCCCTACAATGCCGCGGGAATTCAGTAGGTTCCGCACATTCGAAATTGGTATTTCAACGAACAAGTGGTGCTGTCCTGCAAGCGAGAAAGGTCGCGCCAATATGTCAAAATCCTGCAAAACAGCGTGATTATCTTAGTTCAGCTACGTCGGCGCGACGCTCTCTCTGAATTTGACTCTTCAAATATACACTCTCATTCACCACAGCACTTCGAATGCCGAATGGTTTTCATGGTCTGACGGGAGAACCGAAAAATTGGACACACTTTGGACACACTCGTTTCAGTTAGACGATCTCAAGAACCCTTCTCACTATTATGCTATCCTTTTTGAGCGCAATTTGCAGCCTAACTTTTCCTTTTGTCTAACGCGGCGAGTTCGGATCTCAGGCGCGCAAAATCTCGATTCATTGCAGCGCCCAATAAAATAGAATCCAACGGCAACGGTTGAAGTCCGAGCTTCTCATTTTGTTCGGAGCGGAAGCCGAGCCTCGAAAGTAGCTTCGATAGGTCAATCCCAAATTCCTCGAAGGCGGGGGCACATTTGTCCAACGATTCTACTGGTGAGCCGAATACCTTTAATGCACTCTTTACAGCGTCAGATGACGGGTGGCGAAACTCCTCTTCTTTCATCCAATCGCTGACAAACTCAACACAAACTTTGGCTGCCCAGCTTCGAGTGCGGCTTTGGCACACACCAAAGCTTTCCGAAACTTTGCTAGAGGTATTCTTGATCGATCAGGTAATCAATGAAGTTTTGGATACCTCCGTTCTCCGATTCCCGCTGTAGTTCATTCTCTATCCCATCGTTGGCTGTAACGACGGTTTCTACACCATCACTCATTTGAGTTCCATATGAAACGTCTGCACATGCGGTTCCATCCATGTAATACACATGATATCGAATGCATCTCGTTTTGGATTCCGGTTCTTTCGGAATCTCTGCCTTCTCAAACCTTCCGATTTGACGACCGCCTTGAAAGATGCCACCTCCCTCATCGAACGTAGCTGCGGAGTTTTTGGAACGGGCTATAACTTGCCCAGAAAATGTTTTGACATCGTGTTTAAACCGGATCTCATTCACTTCCCTGTTCGGAGGGGGATTTGCGTCGCAAAATGCGATCACATTGTTGAAACGTGTGCCATTCGTATCGAATAGATCCGCATTCACGATTGGATTCACACAAAATGGAAATGTCGGAAACCCCGAGATAACCGCGGTAAAGATTCCCGTATCCATTACAATTCGGTACTGAGTCGCATTGCGATCACCCGGATTCGTAATGTCGACGTGATCCGTTCCATTCAGCGCCTGTATGATAACGATAAATGGTCCGAAGGTCCAGGAGCTTTTGGTTACCAGCGCATACGGCATTCCATAGCGGAACACGGTATCCAAACTAACGACGGTCGTTTTATTCGTGCGAGAATAATCGACCCATTCTTTGTGGTCTTCACGCTCCGTGTTATAGTAAGAGCCGCCGCAGGAGGCAAGGATCGACGCGCTCCATATGGTTAAGATGACGAATGCGAATTTCACAATATTCAACAATGAGTTTAAAGAAAAGAAGGAAAGTGATTCGTGATTACCATTTGCTCGAAAGAACCATTCGAAAATTCAACTGCGTATAACCTGGATCGAGCGGACCGGCGCCCTGATAGGCATTCCGTTCCGCGCGAAATTCGAGATCGTGATACTCGGAGAGCTTCAGCGAAGTGCGGATCGAAAAACCAAAGCGGTTCGAGCCATCTGTGCGATTGGTATAATCCAGAGCCAGCGTACCTTTCCAGGTTTTTGTCAGTTCGAATGTGCTGGATGCCGTGACTCCCTTTGTTTCGGTTATAACATTTAAAAGATCCAGCGTGGAATAATTTGCTCCTAAGGTAAATGTCCGTCCCGAAGTATCGGAGAAAGTCTGATTAAGCATGAAATTATTATTGGCAAAATTATAGGTTCCATCGTTTGAAGTGCCAACTTGAAGGATCGCTAATGCCGTTGTGGTTCCCATGCCCCCGAACATGGGATAATCGTAACCCGATACGATGGAAAGGAGCGTGGTCTGGTCCGTCGCCATCGTATCGACTGAATCGATTGCTGTTTGCTGCAAAAAAGGAGAGTATTCCACTTTGAGGTAAGGAAGATCTCGCGGCTGCAATCCGAACGATCCACCGTAGGATGTCAAGGTCGTTCGTGCCGGCTGGTATTCGGTTCCCACCAGCACTCGCTTCCAGGGGATAATGTCATCGGCGTTTTCTTTGTAATATCCACTTAAAGTGAATTGGCCTTTGAACAGGGATTGATTAAGTTCCGCAGCTTTTCCGAGCAGATCTGTTCGCAGATAGGGCACGCCCAGCGTCATATACCCGGGTCCGATCATCTGTGCCGATGCTTTCGCCTCAGTTTGGCCATCGAATAAATTGAACTCGCTCGCAACGTTCCACGCATAATCGGCGGAAGTGGAAAGGTTTGGGCCGAGCTTCATCACTATACTCGAAGCCGTGGGGTTCCCAGCATTGAAGCTGCTTATTCCGGGTGCTGTTTCGTCCTGAGTGAGCATCGAGCCTGCTATCGTGCCGGTAAGAGAAATGGCATGACTAAAGAGATCGAGCCTGCCGTCCACTGCGCCCACATAATTCTTCTCCGGTGTATAAGCGCTGTCCGGCGTAGCTGTGGATGTGTTATCGCCAGCATAAAGTCCCAGGAAATGGAGGTGCGTTCCCTCGGACGAACCGAGTCCGAGCTTTGCGGCGAACGAGTTTCGCTTGTATGTTTGAGAAATTGTTCTGCCGATCGGAATTGGAGCGCCCATGGAACCATCCGATGCGCCGATGCAAAGGATGCCATACTGATAGTCGATCGTAGCGCCATTGACGGGAACCCCTGCCAACACGAGCGGTGAATAGCTTGGATACGTGACGCCAACGCCCAATTCCTTCAGACCGAAGAAGGCCTTCTCCGCGCCGGAGAAAAGATCCATCTCTTTCAGCTTATCTTCCAGCTTATTCGGATCGGCGATTTCGCGCGAAAGCGAGGATAGTTCCTTTTGCTTCTCTCTGGCTTCTTGTTCGGGATTCAGATTCGCATAGCGAGCGGCGGTTGCGGCCATTGCTCGTGCATCGGCTGTTTTGGATTGAAGCGCATCGAACTGCTCTTTCGCTTTTCCCGTAAGGGCTTGCGTACTGTTCGCGGATTTCAGCGAATCGTATTGCGCGAGATCGGCAGCAACGCTCGGATCGGCAAGCTTGCTTTTCATCTCTTCCGCTTTGGCTTTGAAGTCGGTTGCCGTTGCAGCCGCTTTTTCCATGATCTTATCGCGCAGCATTTTCTGAAATGCTTTGACATCGAACATGATCTCGACGCTGTTCATGGCGCTCCGTGTTGGATCGTTCTCCGTGGTCAGAAGCACACGCGCGGCAATGGGAACTTCGTAAATAGCAAGCGATGGCTCGAATTCCCACCGCGCATAATCATTCGGCAAGCCCGATGTGGTGGGCTGGGGAGTTTCGCTCCCAGAGGTGATGCGGCTTTTGCCGGAAAATTGAAGCCAGGATGGCTCTGCCGGTGTGGGCGGCGTTGTTATCGGCGGTTGAGGCGCGGGAACTTGCCCATAGATGAAAGTGGGTAGCACGCATTGCCAGGAAAGGAGAAGCACAAGCATCAAGCCGAGAATTCGCGGCCCGGCTCGCTCTTTACGGCGATTGGGGAGGAACAAAATGTGCTTGGTTAAAATAATTTATAGATAATTTTCCCGAATAAGGAATTCGGTGTTGGCTCGTGGAAGATGATATCCGCAAAAGCCATAATCTTTTGCACCATGGAGAAATAAAATCGACTATTATTTGAGATCATAGTCCATTAGAGTTTGAACACCACCATCGATCCAGCCACCAAACGGATCGGGACGCGAGGGCACGGACGTCTTCGCAATAAAACCAAGCGATGGCGCGTAATAGATCGTCTCATCGAGCACCGATTCCATCGTTACGCCGCTGTTCGTCGTCGCGTGACGGAAGGACAGTAGCATTTTCTTCACGCTGAGTGGCGCACCCTTCACGGTGATGCTCTCCGTGCCGATCAAGGACGATACCGTGGAGTCATTTACAACGGTCGTGTCGAATCCGATGAGCGAATAGGTGGTCGCTCGCACGATCGTCGTGCCGGTGCCGGTGGGGAGGGTTTCCCAAAACGGGAGTGTCGGATCGGACGGATTCACATAGATCGAAAGGTTACCATTCGATTCATACGCATAGTACGCGGTGTCTCTCGCGCTCCCCCGCTTCTCTTCCACGAACAGCACATTCGATTTGATGTCGATCGAGCTATCTGTTCGCAGCACCGTGCTCACCATCGTATCCCGCGCGCCGGGGATGATGGCGTTCGTGCTATCGGTGGAATACTCATCGAACGTAAATGTACTTCCCGCCTTAGCCTGGACGAACTCGGACGCGGGCGGAGAGGTGGAAGCGTCCCTACTACAGGAGGCTAGAAGTGCTGCACCGAAAAAAAAGAATCGGAGTTTTTTTTGCATGAGAAAGACCTTCTATTTTTGAGCAAGTGAAATTTCCTTATTGACCTAATTTCCAGAAAATAGTTCTTCCATGAACACCTACAGATTCTAGTGAATAATTCTTTTTAGGATTGCCATTTCCCAAAAATTTCTCGCTCATTACAATGGGCATGAAAAATGTCGGAAGGTCAATTTTCCTATGTCTGTCCGCAACAGCTATATTCCAGAGATCATCTGAGCCAATACTTACACTACTATATTCCCGAAATTTGGCATGATTTGTTCCGTTCCTCATGAAATCATCTCCATCCCAAAGTACGGCTCCGCCTGTTGGGTCCACGTCACCCAAAAGCACGCTAAATACAGCTGCTCTCGCATTCTTAGCGGCGCTGGAATTGTCTGTTGGCACCAATGGCGTTCTAGCAAAATCTGGCGTTGTAGAATACTGAGGATCCGTCAACTGATCTTTTAAGGAGGTGTTTTTCTTCCTGTAATCGATAGCATCATCATCTTTTGCGTTATTTGCTGTATGCGCAATCCAAAGGCTCTCAGTCTTATCTCCAGAAGATTCAGTTTTGACTACGTGCGCACTGATTGCCATTTCGGTATTTGTCACACTTAGCTCAGTGGGGTTTTTCGCACTTACAACAAACCCTTTGGTGTCTTT
>DASYAJ010000551.1:0-2978 GCA_036501405.1 Kapaibacterium sp. (SeqCode) | reverse complement strand
CAGAATAGCAAAAAACGGAATTGTTGAGAAAATGGGAAGGTTAGATTGCTTGACGACATTCGCTTCTCGATCTCACTGCATTGTGACATCCATTATTACTGCATGACCATTTTTTACAACGTTCCGTGTTAAACCGGGTTTTGGTTCTCGAAGCACTCTTCGGCTTCACCATCGCGATTGTTTTTTATAGCGTGAGCAGCGCGAACGTCAGCGCGGCCTTTTCGCCGGGGGATCGTTCGCGTCCGCACTTATCGACGACGCGAGTAGCGCAGGTGCGAGTAGCACAGGTGCGGGTCTTCGACGATCCAGCGCCGGGACAGCATCGGCCTGTCGTCGTGAAGCGGGCTGAGCATGGGAAGGAATGCCATAAGTCGGAAACGAAGGCGGGGACCTCGGGGCTTGAGGCACGAAATGAAATCGTCGAGCGGCATGTGGGGCAATGCCACAAGGCTGGCGTTGCTCGCCGGTTGGAAGAGCGGCGTCGCGAACTGGAAAGCCAGCAGATTACGCCGGTAGCCGCCCGGCCTTGAGGGCTAGCATAAGGGCTAAGCCATGAGGGCTAAAAAGAGCAAAAACAGGAACTTGAGAAAAATGTTGGATTCGGAGGTATTCTCGGCACGAAAATTTCTTAAAATTTCGTGGAACAAGTTCATGGGTAGGCTCGTTAGAAATAGTCAGAAGACAGAAAAAGTGTGAGACTTATAGATGCAGGCGGGTTCCATTTAGGCCGTTTGTGTCTAAAGTCAAGGTGAGAGAAAAGACACTGTTGGCCTCATCGGAGCAATCCGGTGGGGCCGCGGTGTTTTTTAAGTCGTCCGGCGACGGACGAGCCACACACGGGGTTTGGAGCCTTTGGTTCCAAACCCGCTGTTCTTCTTTTTTTTTGTATCTCTCTGAATTACGCGCTCGTTATCACGAGCGTTCTCGTTCCTTATGCGTTGTAGATGACGCGAATGCTTCTGCGGTCTCGTATGCTATCGCGGGTGCGGCGAAGGCGCACCGGTTTGCCAGTCAACTCCTCGAATTCTTTATGCATACGCAACCGATCGCGAAGGGACCAATCCGCTGTAGGATCGAATTTTATCGAGACACCAAGGTCTGTTTCGTCCGGGACATATTTATCGAGCAAAAGTTCGGCAACGCGCCAGCGGCTGCAGAATGCATCGATTGTGGGTTCGCCGAGGATGGGATTTAGTGACATAGCCGCTCCTTTTTGTTTTAGTAGTTTTATGGAATGACGTTTCGGACCGATAAGCTCATCTGTGGCTTACTATTTTTGTAAAATTACAAATTCCGTTCCGATTCGTTTATAGAAAATTCATATTTGGCGATTTCGATAAAGAAATTTTTGCGAGTTCTCTTTTCTTTCGGAGTTCCTCAGCCATTTTATCCCAGATCGATGTCATCCAGATAATGCCGCCGAAGGTCAGTGCCAGCATTCCGGCAGCAAAGACGATGAAGAAGATCATTATCTCTCTCGCTAAAAACAGGTTTACCAGTATCATGATGGACCAAAGTGCAAGGTACGACCCAGCAAACGGTTGTCATGAAATGGAAAACAGGATGACTGAGCAAGAAATAATGCCGCTGAGAAGGGAGCTTCGATGAAAAGGAAGTTAAGGTGGAAGCCTTTAGGTCCGAAAATGTGTTATCCTCTCTTCTCACGAAAAATTTTTACGCATGGCGACGAACGTAGTAATGCCCAAAATGGGCGAATCGATCACGGAAGGCACAATTCTCCGTTGGCTCAAAAAAGAAGGCGAAGCGGTCCAGAAAGACGAACCGATCCTCGAAATTTCTACCGATAAGGTCGATACCGAGGTACCATCTCCGGTGGCGGGCACGCTGCTCAAAATTTTAGCGCAGGAAAAGCAGACGATAGCCGTTGGCGAACCGATCGCGTCGATTGGAACGAATGGAGAAGCAGCAGGCACGGGTAGTGCCGCGGCTTCCGAGCCTGTCGCGAAGCAAGCGGCTCCGGCACAAACGCCCCAATCTGCACCGCCGCAATCTGCACCGCCGCAACAAGCCCCGGTACAGCAAGCTCCCGTGTCGCAAGCGACACCCTCATCCAACGGACAGACCGGGCAAGGCCAGGCGGTCGTGATGCCGAAGATGGGAGAATCGATCGCGGAGGGAACCGTGCTTCGCTGGCTGAAAAAAGAGGGCGATAAAGTCGAGAAGGATGAGCCGATTTTGGAGATCTCGACCGATAAAGTCGATACCGAAGTTCCCGCTCCGTTTGCGGGGACGCTTTCGAAAATTGTTGCACAAGAAAAAGAGACGGTAGCGGTCGGCGCGACGATCGCGTTTATTTCTGGCGGTAGTGGCGCGCCGGCGCAGAGTAGTGGCGCGGTTCCCGCCGCGCCGCCTCAAGCAACCCAAGCGGCGGCAGCTCCGCAACAAACTGTTTCTCAACAGACGGCTCCGGCACCTCAAGCCCAAGCCCAAGCGCAAGCCCAAGCTAAAGCATGGGCTACACCTGCTGCGAATGACGATCGCTTCTATTCTCCGCTTGTAAAAAACATTGCGAAGACGGAAGGCATTTCGTCGCAGGAACTTGCGCAAATTTCAGGAACCGGAATGGGCGGCCGCGTGAACAAAACCGACATGTTGAAATATGTCGAAGCGCGGAAATCCGGAACGGTTCCAAGCTATCGGCAGCAAGTGCCTTCGCAACAAGCCGCTTCTCCTTCTCAGCAACAACCTTCGTTCGCTGCTCAAGCTCCGCAGCCGATGTCCGTTCCTTCCTTCGCATCGAGCGGACAGCCGACGACCATCATCCCGATGGACAACATCCGTCAGCGCATCGCCGAGCACATGGTGCGCTCGGTACAGACCAGTCCGCATGTCACGAGCATATCGGAAGTCGATGTCACGAACATCATCAATTATCAGAAGAAGAACAAGGATTCGTTCCAGCAGCGTTACGGCGTAAAGCTGACGCTGACGCCGATTTTTGTCGAGTGCATGATTAA
>DASYAJ010000550.1:0-3295 GCA_036501405.1 Kapaibacterium sp. (SeqCode) | reverse complement strand
TATAATATTAAACGGCGCAGTACCAGAGGATCGGTACGTGAATGGCCAATAGTCATGCACTAAAAATTGAAAGGGACGGAATGGCCGTCCCTTTCAAAGAATCTATCTCGTAAATCCTTCCAACCTATAATTCCAGGTTCTGCTAATCCTGTGGAACCCGAATGGCAAAGAAGTGCGAATCGCCTTTATCGTCCACGACATTCAAGCCGACGGCTTTGCCTGCATTAGAATCGATGATCTTCTGGAATGATCCGGCGCTCGTTACTTTTTGGTGCGCCGCTTCGGTGATGACGGCATTGCGTGCAAGTCCGCGATCGTACGCTTCGGATCCCGGCGCAACACTCATGATAACGACGCCATTGGAAACGTGATATTTGTCCTTATCGGTGGCAGTGACGGTTTGCACCGTGACGCCAATGTTATCGAGCGTGGCTGTCGATTTTGCCGATTCATCCTGCGATTGCTCCTGTTCGTCGGAATTATCCTGCGTACTATTATCGGCAAGATCGGTGCGCGGCTTCAGCGTCACAGTCTTATCCATCTCTTTGCCATCGCGCCAGAGGTGCAGCGCAACATGGTCGCCGGCATGGTGCATTCCGATCAGGCTTTGCAGCTCGTTCGGCGCATCGGTCTCATGGCCATCGACAGAAAGAATCACATCGTTATCCTTCAGACCGGCGGCTTCTCCAGCGCCATCTTTCTGGACATTATCGATGCGGACGCCCCGTGGACGGTCGAGACCCATCGCTTGCGCAACAGTCTGATCGACGGGCGCGATCTGCACGCCGATATAGCCACGGTTGACTTTACCTGTCTTAATCAGGTCCAACGCGACTTCCTTCGCCATGTTGATCGGGATGGCAAAACCGTAGCCGGCGAACATGCCTGTTTCCGAAGCGATTGCGGCATTGATGCCAACCACTTCGCCTCTGATATTGAACAGCCCTCCTCCCGAATTACCTGGATTGATAGCCGCATCGGTCTGGATGAAATCGGTGATCGCATAGCGGCCAGCGCCATCCTGTTCCCCAAGCTCCGGAAGCGGACGACCGAGCGAAGAAACGATTCCCTGTGTGACCGTCGATTCAAGGCCAAGCGGGTTTCCAACCGCCAGCACTACTTCGCCGACCTGGAGATTATCCGAATTGCCGAGCGCGGCAACCGGAAGGTTCGTCGCATCGATCTTGATGACCGCAATATCCGTCGTCGGATCGGTGCCAACAACTCTCGCATCGTAAACTCGACGGTCCGTCATTTTTACCGTGACTCCGCCTTTTTTCGCGGCATCTTTCACAACGTGGTTATTCGTCAGAATATAGCCATCGCTGGTAATGATCACGCCAGAGCCAATTCCTTCTTCGGGACCTTGCTGTTGCGGAGGCATTTGGAAATGGAACGGCATATCGCCGCCGCCATTATCGTCATCGCCACCACCGCCGAAAAACTTTTCGAGCGGATTTTCCTGACTATTCTTCGAAGCCTTCGGCGCTTCGGTCTTCACATTGATCTGGACGATCGTCGGCTGGACCGCTTTCGAAATCGCGACAAACGATCCGTTGAGGCTTGCCAACGTCTGATTATCCGGAAGGTCCGGAGCCGAGCCGCCCAATGCAGGTTGGCTCGCCCCAAAGGCCAGGTTCATTCCCTTCCAATTCCCAAAACCCGAAACCAGCGTCGCACCAAAGACCAGTCCGACGACAATTAATAGTATCGCTCCTAAATATGGACGTTTTCGTAACATTATGCTCTACTCCTGTTAAAAATTTGACTTGCATAAAAGAGGCCATCGTATCGGAAGAGTCTCTTCTATAAGCGAACTTTTCTAACGTAACAGCAAATTTCTTGTTTCATGTCTGATCGGGAGCATGAATGAAGATAAATACTTTCAATTAGAAATACATCGAATCACGGGATGTTCTTTTCATTTTTCGTGTGTGGAAATGGGCGTTGTTTTTTTCGTTATGATGTTATTATCGGTGCAACGACCCTATTAAATCCCATCGGCATCTTTTTCTATGGCAAAAAAAATCAAGACTCGTGCTGGGATATCCTTCGAGGGAATGAATCCCTCAATCGATCGCTTTTTTGCGCAAGCCAAACAGTGGCGCGAGGAAATGGAGAAATTGCGGACCATTCTTTTGGATTGCCACCTGACCGAAGAGTGGAAATGGAGCTTACCATGCTATTCGTATGAGCGCAAGAATGTTGTCGTCATCCAACCCTTCAAAAAATACTGCGCGCTGCTCTTTTTCAAAGGAGTGTTGCTCGAAGATACCGATGGCATTCTTGTCAAGACCGGCGCAAACACCATGGTGGGCCGACAGATTAGGTTCTCGAATGTGCGCGACATCGCGGAGCTGGAACCTGTATTAAAAACCTATCTCTATCAGGCGATCGAGGTGGAAAAAGCGGGACTGAAAGTAACGCCGAAACCCGCGATGGAACTAAATATCCCGGAAGAACTGGAAGCGGCATTCCAAGAAAATTCCAAATTGAAAAAAGCATTTTATGCCCTGACTCCCGGTCGCCGGCGCGGATACGTTTTTTATTTTTCTCAGCCAAAGCAAGCCAGGACTCGCGCAGCCAGAATCGAAAAATACACACCTCTCATCTTCGATGGAAAGGGAATGAACGACGATTACATTCAGAAACGCCAGAGCCGCGAAGAAATGGATTGAAGAATTTTCGTGGAATAGTTCCGTTGCCATAAGGTTCAGACGTTTCCGCCGCACCGTGCCAAACCTCGCCCGCCCGCAAAACGAACCCGAAGGGCTGTGGCATAACGCGCGCCAGCCAGCGTGATCCTGCGCTAAAGCACGACGTGCGAGGCGAAACGATGCTGCCGTTCCATGAAAGCGAATTTTCGAACCTAAATGATACGCTCTTTCTTCTTCTTATTGTGAGCGACTCCACATTACTCTTCGATCTTTTTCTCAACATCGTTAAAGCAACTTTTGCGCTGCTGCAAATCTGCTCGTTGCTCACATTGTCGCTCATGCCTATTTCTCAAAAAATTCGCGGGTATCTTCGACGCCATCTGCTGCCTGACCCAAGGAGTGATGCCTATAAACGGGGACGTGACGGTGCGCAACAAACCGAAAACCAAATTTTTGGACAAACCTGAATACTTTAGAAAAATTGCCCGCGCCGTGCCCAAAACAAACTCGCCCGCCCGCAAAACGAACCCGAAGGGCAGCGGCATTCCGACAAGCCACGCCCAAACTCAGCCCGCTCGCAGAAATCTGGCAATGGGCAGTAGCATAAAGTGCTAGCCGAAATAAATGATTTGAAATAG
>DASYAJ010000549.1:0-1725 GCA_036501405.1 Kapaibacterium sp. (SeqCode) | reverse complement strand
GAGGGCGTCGTCAGCTTTTACACGATGTTTTTCGACAAGCCGATGGGGAAGTTCCATGTGCAGGTCTGCACGAACGTCAGCTGTATGCTTTGCGGCGGCGAAAAAATTCTCGATGCGATGAAATCGAACATCGGCATTGGGAATCTAGAAGCCAGCGCAGACGGAATCTTTTCTATCGAAGAGACCGAGTGCATGGGGGCCTGTGGCGGCGCGCCGATGATGGCGGTGAACGAAATCTTTTTCGAGAAAATCTCGGAGGGTGAAGCGAAGGACGTCATCGATTCCATCCGCGCCAATCACCAGATTCCGAAGCCGAAATTCGTTCAGCAGATGCCGGAACTATCGGAAGCGGCGAATCGGTAGAAATATTCGCCGTGACCTAAAGGTCACGGCTACAGAAATTATCAATATGAATAAGCAAGAATTATTTTCGAAAAAAGTCGAGCATATCGATATTAAAACAATGAACGCGGTGCCGATGGTCGAGGCGATGGGCGCGATGGCGTTCCAGGCTCGGAACCTGAACCGCGCCGCGCAGATCTACACGATGATGATCGAAGACGAGGGCTGCGCGATCATTATGTGTCTGGCCGGGTCGCTGATTAGCGCGGGTTTGAAGCAGGTGATTCTCGATCTGCTCGAAAATCGGATGATTGACGCGATCGTTTCGACGGGAGCGAATATCGTCGATCAGGATTTTTTTGAGGCGCTGGGTTTCCGGCATTACCAAGGTTCCCAATGGCTCGACGATAATCAGCTCCGCGATCTTGCCATCGACCGCATTTACGATACGCTGATCGATGAGGACGAGCTTCGGGTCTGCGATCATACGATCGGAGAGATTGCCGAAACGTTGGAACCGCGTCCGTATTCCTCGCGGGAATTTATTTCGGAGATGGGCAAGTTCCTGGATGCACGGCATCCCGAAGCAAATTCCATCGTGCTGGCCGCGTATCGGAACGATGTGCCGATTTTCGTTCCGGCTTTCAGCGATTGCAGTGCGGGCTTCGGTTTGGTAATGCACCAGACCGCGCATCCCGATCTGCATGTCTCGCTCGATTCGGCGAAGGATTTTCTGGAACTAACGCAATTGAAGCTTGCAAGTAAGGAAACCGGACTGCTGATGATCGGCGGCGGAGTTCCCAAGAATTTCGCACAGGATATTGTCGTGGCGGCGGAACTGCTCGGGGAAGATGCGCCGATGCATAAGTATGCGATTCAAGTGACCGTTGCCGATGAGCGGGATGGCGCGCTATCGGGTTCCACGCTGCGGGAAGCAAGTTCGTGGGGGAAGGTTTCGACGAGCTACGAGCAGATGGTCTATTGCGAGGCGACGGTGGTGCTGCCGCTTTTGGCGAGTTATGCTTATCATAAAGCGAACTGGAAGAATCGGGAGGCGCGGAAACTGGCGTTGAGGTTTGTGGAAGAATTGGCATGATTATTCTCACCGGCGGAGCCGGATTTATCGGGAGCGTGCTGCTTCGAAGGCTGAATGAAGCGGGGCAGAAGGATGTCCTTGTCGTCGATCGGGCGGAGATGGAACGTTCCCAGAATCTGGAAGGGAAACATTATCGCTTCGAGGAACGGGATCGATTCATTGGGAACCTGAATAAGATCGACGCCTCGAATGTCGAAGCGGTGCTCCATATCGGCGCAATCACTTCGACAACGGAGACGAGCAAAGCGCTTCTCGATCAATACAATTTCGAATATAGCAAATCGCTT
>DASYAJ010000548.1:0-7691 GCA_036501405.1 Kapaibacterium sp. (SeqCode) | reverse complement strand
AAACGCGATTCTTCCGTCGACATATTTGGGAACTCATGGCTGAATGCCTGACCGGTTTGGTCGAAGACGGTTTGGGAACCGCCCGCCAACGCCTCCGCGAATGAAGAAGGCGAAACCGAGTCGGGCTGGCGGCACGAAACGATTCCCACGCCCATTGCCAACGCAGCAATGAGGAGCAAAACGGCAGTGCAAACAATGGATTTCTTTTCAGCCATGATGGATCTTTTTTTCCTCTCTCAATTCGTGTATTGATTAATGTACGGAACGAGCTTGTTCGCGATCTCGTCATGGAGCGTAGCCAATGCAGTAATCGCATTATTGATTTGCGTAGGCTGCGCAGTCATCGCGGTCGTAAAATTATCGGTGATCGCCTGGAGCGCAGCAATAGCAGTATTGATTTTTCCCGTTATTTCATTGTCCAGCGAAAGATCGTTCGCGCGCACCAGCGTCGATATTCCTTCCCCGTGCGATGCGCCATACGTTCCTTCGTAGATATTTTGCACACCCTGGATATTGTGAATGAAGTCCTGAATGGACGTATTCGAAAACGGAGACTCCTGCAATTGCGGAGCTTGTGCCGCGAACGGACCGCCTAATTTTTCCGGACCTACCTCATCGCAAATATCCGCCATCGTGCGGACAATATCTTGAAAGGCGGCGCGCCGCGTAGAGTAGATCGTGCTTCCGGCGCCTGCCGTGATAAAGGAATAATAGTAGGACGACGAATTCGTCGTGTCCCAGGCCTGCACGAGAAGGTCCACGTTACCTTTCACATTCTGTACAAGCGCAAGTAAGTACGAAATATCGGAAGCGGTGAGGTTGGGTGCCTTGCGTATTCCGCTATCGCCAAAAAGGAGGTACTCGATCGCGTGGAACCCTTTAAGGTCTTGCTCGAGATTATTCAAATTTTGCTGCGAGAATGAAACGCTGCTGTTGGCAACCGAATCGAGTTCAGAATAATAGACCGGCCATGTATCGATATTGGGATCGACATTAAGCGATTCGACAGGTCCGATCAGAAATCCTTCGCAGGATTCCCAGGCTGTTCGCGCGGCCACCCAGTCTTTTTGACAAATGGCCAGGTTACCGTCCGTGCGGCGAGTCGAATCGGCAAGTACGCTAATATCGGCGGAAAGCGTTTCCACCTTGGTATCGATGTCGCTATAGTTGGGGACGATGACATTCGCAGCCATCGATTGGAGCAGTGTGTCCTGCTCGTCTGCGTTAAGCGTGGTTGCCGGCGATGTCGGAGATTTCGAACATCCCCAAAATGCAAGCACGATTGTCAGAACAAAAAGCGGAAAGGAGAATAGTTTTGTAGTTTGCACAGTAACGTTACGACAATGTAATTTCAAGAATCCCATTTTGAAGTGTGGCCGGAAATGTTTTGAGCGGTTTTACGGCCGGACCGCGCGTGGCATGCCCATGCAGATCGAACGCGCTGCCATGCGCCGGGCAAAAAAGCCCGCTTTCCGTCGCAGTGAGCGGCGTGTTTTGATGCGTGCATTCCATCAGCAACGCGCCAACCGTGCCATCCGGGTACCGGACGGCGAGCAGATCGAATGGCTCTGCTTTTGTGCGTAGCACGATAGCATTCGACGTTCCGAATTCCGCAATGGGAACTCGCAGCACCCCGCCTTCTGCTTCGATTTCGATGCTATGTACCGAGGAGCATCCCGTAAAATCGAGAACGGTTCCCATCGCAAGCGCCATAGCGCACGCCGAGCATCCCGATACAAGAAAATTTCTTCTATTCATCTTAAAAACTATAAGCCATGCCAATGTCCCAAAATCCATTCGCCTGATAATAGATCACTTGCTGGGGAATGGGATTTATTTGTAGCGCAGGATTCAACGAACCCGTGAATCGATAAACGTAATCGCCTTTGACCGAGACATTCTCCAACGGCTTCCAGGTAAGACCCGCGACGAGATACCGCTGTAACAGCTCGCCGTTATAGACGCCGTTGGCGGGAAGTTCCGCATTGAGATCGAGATATTCCGCGCGCGTAAAGATCGTGAGCGATTCTTTCGATGGGCAGTTGTGCAAGACATCGTATCCTATTTCCGCGTAAGCACCTTCCATTGCTTGCGGGGTATTGTTGGCATACGCGCGGTCGATCGATTGCGCGTCCGCAATGCTAACGAATGTTCCCAACGCGCGGAACGAAAATGCGCCGAACGTGGACATCACATCGGCCTCTGTAAGAAATACTGGAGTTCCAAATGGGCCGGAATCGAGCTGAAGACTATCGGCCTGGCGCGTATCGAGTCCGACCGTTCCGCCATAATATGCGGAGGCCTGAAGTCGTGTTGTACCCGTATAATATTGCAGCGCGCCGGTGATGGCGAGTTCCGATGCCTGCGCTAATTTGCCTTCGAAACTGCCGCCATTGACACCTTCGCCATAGTGAAAATTCGCGGAGCTAAGCCCATTAAAAATTCCAGCGGAATAATTCATGCCTGGAACGGCATCGATCGGACCTTGCATTTCGATCCCAATATCCCGCCACGTCGAAGGGATAATCATGGTCTCGACGAATGGACGGTCCGTGCCATTGAAGGTCGTCGGTAAATGGTTTTCGTTCATAATGCCGATGCGCGGCGTCATCAGGCCCGCCATGAGGTAGTTCTCGCCACTGACCCGAAAGCGAAGGTACATCTGTTCGTAGGAAACTTCCCCGCCGCCCGTGCCGCCTTCGACTTTTCCATCCTCGATTTCGAGCTCGGAATAAAACAGGATTGAAGGGCTAAATGTATGACTGAAAAACAGTGTCGCCCGCTGCAAATCGGCTTGCGCCGTATCGAACCGGAGGTCGTAATGGTATCGCGCTTCGCCATAACCGCCGATTTGGGTTTGCGCAATAAAATTTTCCAAGGCAGTTGTGTGCGCGGTATCGCCTGCGGTCTGCGCGTGAACGGAGCCAATCGCGGTCACCAGCGTTAACCATGCAGCACCGACCCAGAGTCCTTTATTAAGACTTAGTCTTAATATACGCTTATCTCGAGTGTCCATTATAGAAAAATATAAAATGATAGGAAATGAAAATCAAGGTTGCCAGTCGGCAACAAAAATATTGGTGTTGTGCGGGTGGGAACCGTTCCTGCTCGAACAAAAGACGAGCTTTTTACCGTCGTGGGTAAACATGGGAAAGCTGTTAAAGCCACCACCGTAGGTGATCCGTTCGAGGCCCGTGCCGTCCTTCCGAATCATAAAAAGATCGAAATCGCGTCCGTTCGGATCGAGATAGTTCGAAGAAAAAATAAGGTGCTCGCCATCGGGCGCCCAATTGGGAGCGCAACTTGCCGCACCGAGATGCGTTACTTGCCGCTTTTTCGTTCCATCGGCATTCATGACGTAGATTTCGAGCTTCGTCGGCTTGACAAGTCCCTGCTTCAGGAAATCATGATATTCGTCAAGCTCTTTGCCTTCCGGCCGCGATGCGCGATAGACAATTTCCTTCCCGTTCGGCGAATAATACGCGCCGCCATCGTAGCCGGTCTCGTGCGTCAGTTGCAACGGTTTCGTTCCGTCGAGGTTCATCGAGAAAAGATCGATATCGCCCGAGCGCGTGCTGGTAAAAACAATCCGGTCACCTTTTGGCGAGACCGTCGATTCTGCATCGTAGAACGACGTATCGAACGTAATCTGCCGAAGCACGCGGCCATTCGTATCGGCCACGTAAATATCGTAACTTTTATAGAGCGGCCAGACGTAGCCTTTCGAAAAATCGGGAGCCGCCGGGCAAGTGCCGCTATCGGCTGCCTGAGTGGACGAATAAAGAATTTGGTCTCCGCCGGGAAGGAAATAGGAACTGGTACAGCGCCCGGAACCATTCGAAATCCGTTTCACGTGGCTGCCATCGAGCGGCATCCGATAAATTTGATCGCACGAAGCCGGATTTTTTCCATGCGCTTGAAAGGTCAGGAACTTATCGTCCGGACTGAGGGACGCTTCGGCATTTTCGCCTTCGAAGGAAAGCTGCTGAATATGCTTCAGGTGCGTTTCACCTGCGTAGGAACAGGAGTCCGGCATTGGCCGCGCGCCGGGGAACTGCCGCGGCATGTCGATGCCCGCATTGTCCTTCGATGTGAGGGAATAGAGCGGCGCAATGCCGATCGTCCGCAGCGTGAAGATCGGTTTCTTTTTCACGGTATCGGTAGGCCCGACGGGCGAAGTCGCCTGCGCGAACGCGTGTACGGGTATTTGTGCGGCTAAGAAAAGGAAAAAAAGCGTCAGGAGGAAATTTTTCATCGCGCTGATAATTCAATTCGTCCGTCCAAAGTTCTCCATGTTCGTGCAATATTCCTGCGGATCATTGGCCACGCTGCTCTTTCACTTTCTTGAGCGGCAGTACGCCGTGCGCGCCGGGCATCCCGATGACAAGGGGATGTTCCGGGCTGGAATCATTCCCCGTCGATTTGAAGGCGCCTGGCGTCCGGCATTCCAGGCACAGCCCGAATATTTGGAACGAATGATACATCGGAGAAAAGCCATATTGCGCGCACGCATCGTCCTGAAGCCGTTCCACCCGCGAGTTCTCGAACTCGACGATCTTCCCGCATTTCGTGCAGACCATGTGGTCGTGATGCGGCCGGTCGGTTGTTTTTTCATACTGCGCGTGGCCTTGTGAGAACCGGTATCGCGAAACAAGCCCACACTCGTGCAGCAGCGCCAGCGTTTTATAGACCGTCGCGCGAGAGACCTTCGAACCGTTGTTCTTCAAATAAATGAAGAGATTGTCGGCATCGAAATGATCGTTCCAAGCCAGCACGGCGTCGAGCACATCGAATCGTTCCGGCGTAATGCGGTACTGCCCTTCCTGCAAAAACTTGCGGAAGTGCTCGTGCGGCCGGCTTGCTGCTGCGAGCCGTAGATTCGATGCAGACTTTTTCTTAACGGTAGCCATGCTTATTAAGATTGAGTCTTAATACAAAGATGAAGCAAGAGTTGTTCCCTTATCTCTTGTTAAGCTAATTCATGTGTATCTTCCCATTGGCAATCACTCCAAGGACTTTTCCGGTGAATTCCGTCCCGATAAATGGCGTATTATGCGATTTGGAACGAATGTCCGATTCCGAAAAGCGCCATTTTTTTGTCGGATCGAAAATGGTGAGATTGGCCGGTTCGCCTTCTTTGATCTTAATTTTTGGTAGACCAAGCAACGTGCGCGGAGCAGTGGAACTTCGTTCGATGAACTCCGCGAGTCTCAGCGTTCCCGTGGCTACGATGTGTGTGAGGCCGAGCGGAATGGCGGTTTCCAAGCCAATAATTCCCATCGCGGCGCTGACCATGTCGGTCTCCTTTTCGTGCGCGGCGTGCGGCGCGTGATCGGTGGCGATGCAATCGATGGTTCCATCGCGAAGCCCTTCGAGAATCGCTTCGATATCCTCGGCGGTGCGGAGCGGCGGGCACATCTTCGCATTCGTTCCATGCCGTTCGACCGCTTCATCGGTCAGCACAAAATGATGAGGCGTCACTTCGGCCGATACGTTTATTCCTCGCGCTTTCGCTTCGCGGATAAGTCGCACGCCGCCTTTCGTGCTGACATGCGCGACGTGATAACGGACATCGGAACCGTTCCCAGCTACATATTCTGCAAGAAGAATATCGCGAGCAATGATAATCTCTTCTGCAACCGAAGGCCAGCCAGGAAGACCGAGTTTGGTGGAAACCGCTCCCTCGTTCATGGCTGCACCCGCGGTCATCGAATGTTCTTCGCAATGCTGCGTGACAAGCAGACCGAACATCGAGGCATATTCGAAAACACGGCGCATCGTTTCGGCAGAGCGGACGGCAGAGCCGTCGTCGGAGATCATCCGAACGCCGGCCTTTGCAAGCGCGGCGATGGGAGAAAGTTCTTCCCCTTTTCGTGCTTTCGTCATCGTGCCACAGACTTCCAGCGAGACCAGGTGATCCGCTGCTTTCTCGCGAATGTAGCTCACGACAAAGGGATCAGAAATCGCCGGTTCCGTATTCGGCATACAACAAATGCCGGTAAAGCCCCCAGCCATGGCGGCGTCCAAACCAGACTGGATAGTCTCTTTGTACTCCTGACCCGGTTCCCGCAGGTGGACGTGCATATCGAAAAAGCCGGGGGCGATGACGGCTCCAGCAAGATCACGCTTTTCGAAGCTCGATTCGAGATTTTTCCCAATGCGGGAAATATTCCCATCGCGAATTTCAAGATCGGCGATTTCATCGAGGCCGATGGCAGGATCGATTAGCCGAGCGTTTTGGAGAAGGAGGTTCATGGGGCTTACACTTCAAATTTTTGTTTTTTACAATATTGAACTCCAATCAAATCCTGAAAGTCTGCATCCTGAGTCCACAACGTAGCACGTTGAAATCTTGCAGTGGCATAAATAATACTATCGGCAAGCGAAAGCTTATGGTTCCAAGACAAGAGTGCAGCTAGAGAGCTTATATCCTCTATAGCAGGAGCAAAAAAAGAGGCATTCGGGCCTTCGGCAAAGTACTCGAGCCACCCGGAAGAATCAATGACATTCATGCAGGGTCGTCCTCGTTCTCCACATCGGTGTTAATGCCTCGTAAGGTTCCACGTAATGCTCTAATTCGATCGAGGTATGTTTCTTGATGTGCGGGAATCAGCCGAGCGATTGGCTTTTCTTGCTCCGTAATCATAATCTCTTCGCCATGGATGACCCGATCGAGCAAGGCAGGCCATTGCGAGGGAATGCTTTCGGCGGAATACGTTTGCATAAAATTCCTAACGACAAACGAACAATAACAGTTTATGCTTCGAAAATCCATTCCATCACAGCCATCCGGACAGCAACGCCCCGCTTCACCTGCAGCAGCACAAGCGATCGCTCCCCATAAGCCGCTTCGCTTTCAAGCTCGATGCCGTGATTGATCGGCCCTGGATGCAGGATGACCGCCGAAGACCGTGCCATCCGTTCCGGCGTCATGCCATACCCTTCGCGGTACTCCTCGATGCTTGGAAAAAATCCTCGCGCTTGCCGCTCCATCTGAATTCGGAGCATCATAATCGCATCCGCCGTTTCCAGAATGCTGTCCAGATCATGCGTCGTCTCGACTCCAAACACTTCGCCAACGTATCGCGGCATCAGCGTTTCGGGCGCGACGAACGTAACCTTTGCGCCGAGTTTATTCAGCAGCCACGCATTCGAACGAGCCACGCGAGAATGAAGAATATCGCCGACAATCGCAACGCGCTTGCCCGATAAATTCCCGAGCGCCGCGCGCATCTCCGCAGCATCGAGCAGCGCCTGCGTCGGATGCTCATGCACCCCATCGCCCGCATTGACGACGTGAATATGCGCTGGAAGATGCCCCGCAAGAAAAGCGGGAACTCCGGAAACATTATGCCGAATCACAAAGGCATCCACCTTCATCGCTTCGAGCACCCGGATCGTATCCAACACCGATTCGCCTTTCGCAAGACTGCTTACCGCCGGCGTCAGCGAAACGACATCCGCGCCCAATCGCCGCTCGGCCAGCTCGAACGACGTTCGGGTCCTCGTCGATGCTTCGAAAAACAGATTCGCAATCGTCCGGCCTTTCAGCAAAGCACGGCCCTCCGTATTATTCTCCCCCTCCTTTTCAAGGCGGGGGCTGGGGGGTGGTTGCCTCAGAATTTTGATGAAATAATCGCTGCGGTCGAGAAGGTGGAGGATGGTCTCGACGGGCAGGGCCTCGATGCTTA
>DASYAJ010000547.1:0-2813 GCA_036501405.1 Kapaibacterium sp. (SeqCode) | reverse complement strand
CAAAAGTTCCTGAAGAATGCGGCTGATTCTGTCGGGGATTTCTTTTCCGGCGATGAATTCGAGCCGAATGGGTATTCGTCGCGCTGTTACGATTCCGACTTTTCGATCGATGGCTCGGGTTCGATTCTCAATGAGGATCTTCGAAGTCAACTATAAGGCACATTGGCACTCTTTTGGATTACATTTTAAGCGAAGCGCCATTCCTCGATGAAGGATTGACGCTAAGACTGCTTGAGGCTCCCGAATGGATTTTGCCGCTGTGGATATGTGTAAAACGTGTGAACTATTTTCCTCTGGGAACAATGCGGGCGCTATGCCCGTTGTCCGGCACTTCTTAGGTAAAGAGAAGAGATAAAAGAAACGTGATGTTCCGTCTACGAACCTCATCTTCATCTTTTATTTGTAATCTAAGCTTATAAAGGGTGTCGGGCTCGTAGCTCAGTTGGTAGAGCGTCTGAATGGCATTCAGAAGGTCAGGGGTTCGATTCCCCTCGGGTCCACACGATGCATTGTTCATCCTCAGGGGTGGCAGTGAATCCGAATTTGGAGCGGTAGTTCAGCTGGTTAGAACGCCTGCCTGTCACGTAGGAGGTCGCGGGTTCGAGTCCCGTCCGCTCCGCAAACCAGACTTTCCGTTAGGGAATAGAATTGCGGTTCTTGAACTCCGTTTCAAGAGCCGCGAGCTGGTCCTTGGTATTGATGCCGGAAACTTCAATCGGATCGTTGGTTGTGACCACGGCTACGGATCCAACGCCGGATTGTGCATTGATGAGGGCGAGCGTATCGGTCAGATAATATTCGCCCTGTACATTTTCGCGTTTAATGTTTTTCAAAACATCGAATAGTGTTCTCGAATCGAAGACGTAAATTCCGGTATTGATTTCACAAATTTTCTTCTGATCTTCAGTCGCGTCTTTCTCCTCAACGATTTGCGCTAGATTATCCGAAGCTGTTCGAATAATGCGACCATAGCCGGCAGGATTCGGCATAACGACCGAAAGGACGGTGGCCATAGCGTTTTTCATTCGGTGCTCATCGATGAGCCGCTTGGTCGTCGGCAGGGTGAGCAGAGGAACATCGCCCGAAAGAATCAGAATATCGCCAGTAAAATCTTTTAAGGCATTTTGAGACTGCTTAACAGCGTGCCCGGTTCCGAGCTGCTCCTCTTGAATAGCAGTTCGGACCTTCGGAAATTCCTTCGAAAGATAAGCAGCAACGGCTTCGCGGCCATAACCAATAATGCAAACGACTGGGGCGGCCCCGATCTTCGAGCAGAGGGCGAGCACATGTCCAATAAGTGGCTTGCCGCCAAGCGGATAGAGAACTTTTGCGAGGGTCGGGTCCTGCATTCTCTTGCCCTGGCCAGCCGCCATAATGACGGCTGCAAGTGGACGCGCTTCATTCTCAGACTCGGATTTCAATTGACGGAGGGAAAACGAAAAAAACGAAAAAATCGGGATGAACAACGAGATTAATTCACCATCGAAAATGCTTGAGTAGAGTTGGTTAATTTCTTTATTCTATTCGACTTATCGACCTGAACAATTGTAGGTCGATGATAGCGAAGTTCTTCGGCATCTTCGTACTCTCCGTAGGTGATGATAATCACCTCATCGCCAACTGCGCCACGCCGAGCGGCCGCGCCATTGAGGCACACAACTCCCGACCCGGCCGGGCCTTCGATGAGATACGTCTCGAATCGCTCACCATTATTATTGTTGACGATCGCTACCTTTTCGTAGGGCAGCATATCGGCGGCGCGCATCAGATCGGCGTCCAGCGTCAGCGAACCTTCGTAATAAAGCTCGGCCTGCGTAACGGTTGCCCGATGGATTTTGGATTTAAAAAGTATGCGTTTCATGAGTGACCTGCTCAAATCTGGATGTTATCGATCAGGCGCGTGGCGCCAATATATGATGCAATAATAATCGTTATGGAATTTTCTCTATCTTTTTTTTCCTCAAACGAGGCAATGGACTGAAATGTTTCGGAATTGACAATGTCGAGGTAATCGAGTTTGCCGCTCGGGGAAATTCGCTGAAATTCGCGGACTCCAGCCTCTTTGGCGTCATTCATTGGCTTTCCGGCAAGTAAGAATTCTTTCACCAAGTTGAGGGTGATGGATAGAGCGCGTGCCTCATTTCTTTCGACAGAATTCAAGAACCGATTCCGAGAACTCATCGCAAGGCCATCCTTTTCTCGGAGTGTTTTGCCAGCAATGATTTCGATGGGGAAGGCAAGGTCGCGGACGAGCTTCCGAATCACGGAAAGCTGCTGCGCGTCCTTCTGGCCGAAGTAAGCGAAATCGGGTTGGACGATATGGAAGAGAATCGAAACGATGGTTGCTACGCCATCGAAATGCCCTAGGCGGCGCGCACCTTCATAGAGTGCCGTCACTCCGCCCACATGCACGCTTGTGGAAGGACCATTCGGATAAATCTGATCGACGGTCGGCGCAAATAAAAACTCCACATCCTCTTCGATGAGCATCGCCGCATCCGATTCGAACGTGCGCGGATATTTCGAGAAATCTTCCGTTGGACCGAACTGCGTCGGATTGACGAAAATGCTGACGACGGTTACATCCGTTTCCTTTTTCGACATCCCCACGAGCGAAAGATGCCCTTCGTGCAGCGCGCCCATGGTGGGAACGAAGCCGATCGTTCGCTCTGGGTTTTGCTCGCGTAGTAAAGTAAGCGCGCGGCGGAGTTCTGTGGTGGTGGTGATGGTACGCAAGGTGTAATGGAAAAAAATTGTGTAGCATCGGGAGTATACTCCCGATGAAATTTCCTTATCCGAAATTCAACAGGTCC
>DASYAJ010000546.1:0-4887 GCA_036501405.1 Kapaibacterium sp. (SeqCode) | reverse complement strand
CCCATACGATATATTCGCGCTGCCAGTTTTTTCCGAGCGTTTCGGTCAGCTTGTCGTACGCCTTATCGACCACATTGAGCGGCGTATAGTACGCGCCTTTGAACGATCGCTCGTCAAGCGGAATAAGGCTGTCGCGCCGCTCTAATAAGTAATTGCGGTATTCGGCTTTGGGAGGGCGGTGATAGATCGCCCAAAACTGGCGGTAACCTTCCCGATTGCCCAGCTCATACAGCTTACCATTGAGCGAAAAGACCGGCGAATTGCCTTTATGCAGCAACTGCGCGGTCAGATTATCGTGCGTGGCAGTCGTGCCGTCACTCATCACATCGGCAAAGAAGAGCAGCGCATAATCGTCTTCCGGAACATTCCTGATCTCGCGACCGATCATCGTCACCCACTTATCGAACACCTGTTTCAGATTGTCCGGCGTAATCTGAATGCGAATGATCTCGCCCTTTTGTATCGCGTCCTTGAAGGTTTTGATAAACTCTTCTTCCTGCGTTTCGATCTTAAAAGAAACGAGGTAGGTTCCGATGAACGCGGAGACGGCATCGAGCGCCTCTTGCGTGTAGCCGCTTGCATTCTTACCCCACTTGATGGTCTTTTATGCGAGGAACGGAATGACGTCCGCGCTCTTCATGATGGCCGCTTTTTGTGTATCGACCACAGCGAGAAATGGCGGGACGTACTCCCCTTTGTTCAATGCTTGCTGCACATAATGCAGCAACTGCGTGAACATCGCATAACTGGATAGCTTGGAATTATCCTTCGCCTCGAACCAAATTTCTTTGGTTTGAATATCGATCAGATTCTTCGAATACCCTTTCAATCCCAGCGCCTTGATGTAAATATCCTTCACATCCTCCTCGCTTTTTACGAGCTTGAGTTTTTCGAAGAGCGTCATGGGATGGTTTCGGAGTATTTAAAAATTGCGGATGAATAAAAATGTCCGTGCTCATGATTGAACGAATGGGTTTATTATTCGGACCCCATTAATTTCCTGCCCGTCCTGAAAATCTTCAGAATCTAGTACTTCACAGCCCGCAAAGGAAGCTGAAGCGACCATTAGGCTATCAAAGTAAGGGACGTTGAACCTGTCTGAAATTTCAATGGCGACAATTTCCCGCTTGCGCGGTTCCGTCAGCGTATAATAATAGACAACGATATTGGAATCTAAAAACGCGTGGTTCATCGCTCGTTGGCTTCATCGCGATTAAATTTCCAGCCACGCGTATCTAATCTTGGTGCAGAAAATTGAGCCAGGGCCTCCTGGGCTGTGCGCGCACGTAGGCTTCGTGGGTTGCCTTCCATATCGTCCAGCGTTATGCGCACACGATGGCCCACCATCTTGCGTGGTACATTAAGCGTAACGGATGTTTCGCGTGGCACAATGATTTCCGTGAACATGAATGTGATAAGTATTAAAATAGTTATCTCGTTCCCTACTCTCTCGAAGAATAGGAATTTCCGAAGTGAGCTTATTGGAGAAGCAATAGCGGCAGCGTCTGAACCTGCCCGTTCATGCGGAGGCATTCATATGTTCCATCTGGCAAGCCGATCTTCAAACCGCCCCCTTCACCATCTCCGACAGCCGCACCACTTTCACGTCGATTTTGCCGAGTCAATGATGCGCGTGTGCATCCCGCTGGATTCCTTCTCCAACATATTGCGCAGCGAGAACCGGAATATCCAGCGAACGTTCATTAGCGAGTTCCCGCAACTCCTGCTCGGAACGATCATCAAGAATGACAGGAATAAGCCCGTTCGATCGTTTTAAATTTGGAAACGATACTTCCCGAAGTTCCGAAAGATCGAAATAATCTGCGGTATCGTGAGAAGCCCAAAAATCGGCCTCTTGCTCTTCGTTCTTAAATTCCGGAATTTCTTTTAATCGCTTCATAATACCGAGTCCTTTCGCGTTTGCTCATGTCGCGCGACGAAATCACACGAATTTTGTTCCGCCGTATAGTGAATACATGGTTAACAGGCGGTTTTGGTTCGTTCGACCATAGAATAAAAACCTTGGCTCTGATCCTGAATGAGCTTTGTCCGAACCCGCGAGCTTAGGTTCATTCGCGAATGCTTCGTGACACTCATGCGGAAGAACCTTATGACCCATCCACGCCTTAAATAAATTCCCAGTATCCCATTCGAAGCCATCACAGCCTTCAATCAGCGAGAAAATATCGTTAGGATCCATCAATGCAATAATAGCACGAAAATAGAATGATTCAAACCGCCCCCTTCACCATCTCCAATAGCCGTACCACTTCTACTCCGATTTTCCCGCCATTGATTGGTTCCTTACCGGTTTCGATGCAGTCGATGAAATGTCGGCATTCGGCGGCCAGCGGTTCATGGCGCGGCAGTGTGGGAATGAAAATATCGCCCGGACGATACGTGAGTTCCGCCGCCTGAGATTCGTCGGCATTGATGCGCGTATCGACGCCTTGCGAAAACACCTTGATTTTCTCTGCCGGCTGCATGTCGTCGAATACAACCGTTCCATGCTCGGCCGAGATTTGCATCAGGCGCACTTTGTTCGAAGTCACCCAGCTTACGTGAATGTGCGCGGTCACGCCGCATTCGAATTCGATAAAAATGTGCGTCAGATCCGAAAGCTTATCTTTCACAAAACTTCCCGCCATCACACGCATCGATTTCACCGCGGTTGAAAGTCCCGCTTGCCACATGATATAGACGAGAATCGAAAGATCGTGCGGAGCCAAATCCCACACGACATCCACTTCCGATTGCGGCGGCCCGAGATTGATGCGAATCGAATCGACATGGAACAATTTCCCTAAGTTCCCGCTTCCGATTCGCGCCGCGAGCCATTCGACCGCCGGCGAAAATTGATAGACATGCCCGACAGTCAGCACGCTGCCGAGTTTATCGGCAAGATTTTTTAACTCGTTCGCTTCATGATACGAATACGCCAGCGGCTTTTCGATCATCGCATGTTTGCCCGCTTCAAGCACCCGCCGCCCGACGTCATAATGCGAGGGAACCGAAGTGGCAATGGCGATCGCGTCGATCTCCGGATCGCTCAGAAGCGAGTCCATGTCGTCGGCCACGCGAATATGCGGATAGCGCTTCGAGACGAATTGCAAGCGCCCCTGCTTTTTATCCGCGACCGCGACGATAGCCGCGCCCTCCGTGTCGTTAAATGCGCGGACGAGATTCGATCCCCAATATCCGACGCCAATAATCCCTATTTTAACCAATGATTTATGTGATAAATGTTGAAATGAAAAGAGAACTATTATCCACCGCCTCTGCCCGTCAAGACAACGCCGATCGTTCGAAGAATGATCGCCCAGTCGAGCCAGATCGAGATATTGTGGATGTAATAAAGGTCGAGAATGACCATGTCGTTGAAACTGACGCTAGACCGGCCGCTGACTTGCCACAAGCCCGTCATCCCTGGATGGACCGCAAATCGTTCCTTGTGCCAGCCAGCGTATTGCTCGTATTCATACGGCAGGCATGGCCGTGGCCCGACAAGCGACATATTGCCGATCACGACATTCCAAAGCTGCGGCAGTTCATCGAGGGAATGCTTCCGAAGCCATCCGCCGATGGGTGTGACGCGCGGATCGTTTTCGAGTTTGGCTGTCGGCCGGGTTCCCAAACGAATGTGCTCGCTAACGTGATCGCGGTGGGAATTATCCCGCTTCCCCATATACATGGTTCGGAACTTATACCACCGAAACGATTTCCCATTTTGTCCAACGACTTCCGTATGATAAAAAAGCGGCCCGCGGCTTCCCAATTTAATTGCGCTCGCAATAACAAGAAGAAACGGGGAAAGGAAAATAATTCCGATGCTCGCCAGCAAGGCATCGAGCGCATATTTGATATAGTTCGCGTAAAATCCTTGCAGGCCATGGGAAACCGGAGCAGCTTTGAGATTAAGGAACTCCGAGGTGCTTCGCGAAACACGCTCCTGCACCACCTTAAAATGATCGCTCAACAAATGCAGCGGCACACCTGCTTCGCGAGCATCCGCAATCAGGCTGACGACTTCTTCATACGGGAGATCGTTCTCCGCAACGATAATTTCGTGAATGTTATGCTTGGGAACATATTCTCGCAAGGAGGGAATCGTCGTCAGCGTTTCGACATCGGAATGATTCGAAAGCAATCCATTTGCATCGACGACGGAGACGATCTCGAACGGCTTCGTCTTCCCCGCCAGCGATTGCATCAGCAACTCCCGCGCATCTTCGCTGAGGCCGACAAGCAAGACGCGCCGAAGATCGCTGCCCGAAATCGAAGGTAAAATAAGTTTCCGAAAAAGAACAATGCGAAAAAGCGAAAGCCAAAAAAGCGACGTGATCGTAAAAAGAAGGAGATTGGTGCGGCTATGAAGAATCCAATCCTGCCGAATAAAAAAGAGCACCGCAATGAGCAAGAGCGCATTGATCAGCAAGGCGCGCGAAAGCTGCGCAAACTGCATCACGCCGCTCGAATAAATTTTCAGCTTGTAAAGCAAATGATGCCGGAAAATCAGAATGGCGACTGGGAACGAAGCGTAGAGAATGGAAACGCGCAGAATATAATCGCCGAGCGAGTGCTTGACATCGTAATCGTCGATGCCGGTGAAATAGTGGATGAAAAACGTGGAAACGGCAGCAAAGGTCAGCGCTACCCAATCGAGCACGAGCAGTGTGATCTTCGGCCAGCCATGCTTTCGAACAATGCCATCGAGAAAGATCATGTCTGCGCTCCTTTCGAATAAAATTCCGCGATGGAAGAAGCCGTAAATTCGATTTGCTCCGGAGATAGCTCGGGATACATCGGCAGCGATAGAATCCGCTTTGCCGCACTTTCAGCCTTCGGAAAAGCTCCTTCTTTATACCCCAACGATGCAAAGCAGGGTTG
>DASYAJ010000545.1:0-6487 GCA_036501405.1 Kapaibacterium sp. (SeqCode) | reverse complement strand
GACTCCGCATTCATTTGCTTCGCAAATGAATGCTCCGCTCGGAATGACATTACTAAATTCAATACAAAAATACGAAATAAATCTGTCGTAATCAACCCCTGAGAATGCCGCTTTTGCTCCCCGAAGAAGCGGAATAAAGATTGCTTGAACCCAGTCAAACTACGGGAGTACAGGATGAGTAATGCACGTGAAATAGCTATTGTTACGGTTTTGGTTGTTCTTATTTTTCCATTTAAGCTAATGGGCCAGGAACATAAAAAGAATGTCACTGCGGCAGAAACGCTCATTCGACAGCGCGTGGAGGAGTATGCGAAAGCTGTTTCCGCGAAAGACCTTGACCGTGTCATGTCCCTTTACGCTACCGACATCGTTTCATTCGATCTCAATCCACCCCTTCAATACTCCGGGACAGACAATAAACGTCGAGCCTGGCAAGCATTCTTCGAGGCATATCCTGGCTCTGTCACATACGAGATACACGATTTGAGCATCGTGGCGGACAGCGAATTGGCCTTCGTTCATAGCCTCAATCATGTGAAAGGCGCTATGGCGAACGGTCATCTGAGCGACTTATGGGTGCGATGGACTGCATGTTTCCGGCGTATCGATGGCGTCTGCTTAATCGTGCACGATCATGTTTCCGTGCCGGCAGATCTCAGGCATGGCAAAGCACTTCTGAATCTCACGCCATAATCTTCCGAGTTTATTCATTCGAAATGCTGTCGCAATCAACCCCTTACAATGCCGTTTTTACGCCTCACATTCCCACTTTTTTCGCCGTAATTTTGTAGCGTTAACAACGACATCAACCATCCCAGAGGCGGGGAATTAACAAAAATGAACAAAGAACCAGTATTTCAGACGCGCGAGGCATTTACAATCATTGGTATCGAGCGCTATACCGCGAAGGGCATTCCGGACATACGTGAGGCATGGCAGGAATTCGGCAGCCGCAGCAGCGAGATCCCGAATCGGACCACGGATGTCGCTTATGGTATCGAGGATTACTCCCGCGATTTCGAGATGAACGAGGGCGGATTTCCGAAGTACTATTATCTCGCGGGACTCGAAGTGAACTCGACCAAAGCTATTCCGGCAGGAATGAAATCGAAAGAAATTGCAGCGGCGAATTACGCTGTTTTTGCGTATGAAGGTCCACTCGATAGATTGCATGATTTTTTCGACTACATCTATTCCGAATGGATGCCGAAATCGGGTTACTCGATGGACCCGAAGCTTTCGCTCGATTTCGAACGCTACCCGGAGCGGGTAATGGACATGAACGCCGCGAAGCTTGAAATTTGGGTTCCGGTCGTAAAAGGCTAAACAATTTTCAAATCATATTCTACTTCTAATCGCAATCAAAATCAATCTATTTATGAACACGATCAAATCGACACCCTTATCATCACTATTAATCGGACACAAATGGAACCGTTCCGATGCCGCTATCCGGCGTATGCTCGCGATTCGTATTGCGTTATGCACCACGATCTGCTGCATTGTGACGGTCTCCACCTTCGCAAAAACGTCATTCATCAATTCTCGAAAACAAATTATGGCAAACGACTCGATCAAATCCGGCTTCGCGCCCATCAATGGGCTTAAACTCTATTATGAGATTCATGGCTCGGATAGCACCAATGGTGTACCGCTCATTCTTCTGCACGGCGGTGTCGGCGGAAGCGTAATGTTCTCGCCCATTCTGGCGCAACTCGCGAAAGGCCGCCAGGTCATTACGGTCGATCTACAATCGCATGGAAAGACGGCAGACATCGATCGTCCGCTCCGTTATGAATTAATGGCGGACGATATCGCATCTCTCCTTCAATTCCTCGATTTGAAGAGCGCCGATGTATTGGGTTATTCCCTGGGCGGAGGCGTTGCGGTGCGGCTTGCCATTCAGCACCCGGAGGAGGTGCGAAAGCTGATACTCGTTTCAACTGCAGTCAAGCACGATGGATTTTATCCGGAGGTTCGGACCGCCTTCTCGCAAATGAGTTCCCAGGCTGCGATGTTCGGTGCGGGGATGAAACAATCCCCGCTCAACGCGATCTACCCGAATGTCGATTGGACTTTGCTCTTCACCAAACTCGGAGATCTGGTAAAACGTGATTACGATTGGTCGAAAGAAGCGGGTGCGATTAAGGCGCCAACGCTGCTCATTTATGCCGACGCCGACGCGATCATGCCTTCGAGTATCGTCGAGTTTTACGGGCTTCTCGGAGGCGGTCATAAGGATGCAGGATTGGACGGTTCGGGCCGGTCACAAAATCAGCTGGCCATTTTGCCGGGATACACCCACTATACTATCCTTTCATCGCCGGCGCTTGTGCCAGCGGTCGAAGGATTTCTGGATGCTTCTGGAACAGCGAACACACAAGCAATAAAATAACCGTTAACTTAAACTATTTTTCAAACTGCTTTTAATTATGCGTAAACTTATCGTTTTATCCTTTCTCACACTCGACGGCGTCATGCAAGCTCCCGGTGGACCGGAAGAAGATGCCAGCAATGGCTTCCCGTATGGCGGATGGAGCGCAGCGCTCAGCGATGAATTTTCCGGTAACGAGATGTCGAAGCAAATGGGCCATCCGTACGATCTGCTGCTGGGCCGCAAAACGTTCGATATCTTCACCAGATATTGGCCGCACTCCGCGCATCCATTCGCGGCGGGCATTAACGATGCGAATAAATACGTCGCGACGCGTTCGCCGTTAAAGACCGACTGGAAAAATTCTCAGCGCATCGAGGGCGATGTTGCCGAAGGCGTCAAAAAACTCAAAGCCGAGAATGGACCGGAGCTGCAGGTGCATGGCAGCGGTAATTTTATTCAGACGCTGCTTCAGCACGATCTTGTGGACGAGCTTTGGCTAAAGATTTTTCCAGTGACGCTCGGGCAAGGCAAGCGATTGTTCGCCGATGGCGCGATACCTGCTGCCTTCGAGCTGATGGAATTCAAGCCATCGCCGAAGGGCGTAATCTTCGCAAATTATCGGAGAGTGGGCGATGTTAAGACCGGATCCTTCTAAAGTAAGTTTTTTTTTGACGATGTTTATTGTATTGTCATTGCGAGGAGGAAATTGTGAAGAGAAGCGGAATAATTTTCGGTCCCGAGGAATCGAGGAAAGCAATTCCCTGCTTGAAACACAGGGATTGCTTCGTCGAACGAATCTCCCTTCAGTCGATTCGTTCTCCTCGCAAGGACGGGAAATTTTAATCAAAGTTACCACAAAGAATCTCTACAAGAAGTACCACGATGAGAAAATTAATCGTATTATCGTTTGTTTCATTGGATGGCGTCATGCAGGCGCCTGGCGGACAGGATGAAGACCGTACCGGCGGCTTTGAATATGGCGGATGGAGCTTCCCTTATTTCGACGAATTTTTGGACGGAGTCATGGGCGAGCAAATGGGTCATGACTTCGACCTTTTGCTCGGCCGAAAGACCTTCAATCTTTTCGCTTCGTACTGGCCGAACGCCGACCCAAAGGATCCGGCGGCAGCACCGCTCAATAAAGCAACAAAGTATGTTGCCACACGGCAACCGCTGAAAACCGCTTGGCAGAATTCATTCCGCATCGAAGGCGAACTTGCGGAAGGCGTTCGAAAGCTCAAGGCGGAAGACGGGCCGGAACTTCAGGTGCATGGCAGTGGCAACATGATCCAAACGCTGCTGAAGAATGATCTTGTCGATGAGTTCTGGCTCAAGATCTATCCGATCACGCTCGGCAATGGTAAGCGATTGTTCGCGGAGGGTACGATTCCTGCTGCCTTCGAGCTGACCGAATGTACGGCTTCGCCAAATGGCGTGATCGTCGCAAATTATCGGAGAGCCGGCGATGTTAAAACCGGATCGTTTTAAACTAAGTTTTTTTGACGATGTTTATTTTATTGTCATTGCGAGGAGGAAATTGTGGAGCAGGGTGCCCTTTGGGCCGGAACAATTTCTGATGAAGCAATCCCTCGTTAAACGAACGGATTGCTTCCCTCGATTCCTCGGGACCAGCTTCGACTCTCTCCGGTCGTCGAAGCTTCCTCGCAATGACGGAAAATAAATCTGACTATCATTCTTTTCATCAATCAATCAAGGAGAATATACAATGAATCCAGTAGTACACTTCGAAATGCCAGCCAAGGACGGAAAACGCATGAGCGATTTCTACTCAAAGACCTTCGGCTGGAACACCCAGCAATTAGGCGGCGAGATGGGTAACTATATTCTGGCCTCCACCACCGAAACCGATGCGCAAGGCCATCCGCAGCGGCCCGGTGCGATCAATGGTGGTTTCTATCAGCGGACGGACGATCCGGTTTCGCACGCGCCATCGGTCGTGATTTCGGTTCCCAACCTTCAGGACCATATCAAAAAAGTCACTGCTGGTGGCGGCAAAATCATCGGCGAACCGATGGAGATTCCTGGCGTCGGGATGTGGGCCTCGTTTTTCGATACCGAAGGCAACCGCGTCAGCATGCTGCAGCCAAACCAAATGTAATTCATCAAAAACACAAGGAGAACATCGACATGAAATTTATGGTCATCGTAAAAGCCAATAAAGATTCCGAATCGGGAATCCTTCCTAGAACCGAGGAATTCGCAGAAATGGGCAAATTCAACGAGGAGCTTGTCAAAGCGGGCGTCATGCTTGCGGGCGAAGGCTTGCAGGACTCGTCGAAAGGCGCTCGTGTGAAATTTAGCGGCAAGAATCGTTCCGTTTCGCGCGGCCCCTTCCCGCTCACCAGCGATCTCGTAGCCGGATATTGGATCTGGAAATGCGCGTCGCTCGATGAAGCAATCGACTGGCTGAAGCGCGCGCCGTTTCCGGAGGGGGAAGTCGAGATTCGGCAAATCTTCGCTGCGGAAGATTTCGGCGAAGTCCTCACACCCGAACTTCGGGAACGAGAGGCGAAACTCGATAAGCAGATCGCGGAATACGCGAATTAATTCACTACACTCGTAGTCGTGACCTTTCGGTAACGATTAACTCACTGTGACCTAAAGGTCACGCCTACATTTCCAATCATGCCACTACTCAATCCATACCTCAATTTCCCCGGTAATACGGAGGAAGCATTCAACTTTTACAAATCGATTTTCGGCGGGGACTTCGTCACGCTGCAACGCTTCAAAGATATTCCCGGCGGTAACTTTCCCGCCGAGGTGCAAAACGGCATCATGCACGTCTCACTCAAGATCGGCAACAATACGCTGATGGGAACCGACGCCATCGAGTCGATGGGCCACGCTATCAAAACTGGGAACTATGCAAGCCTTTCAATTGAAGCCGACAGCAAGGAGCAGGCCGACCACATTTTCAATGGGCTTTCTGCGGGAGGCTCGGACATCATGGCGATGAAGGACCAGTTCTGGGGAGCCTACTGGGGCGCGCTCAAGGATCAGTACGGGATTCCCTGGATGGTAAATTACACCTATCCCAAAAAATAAGGAGATAACACAATGGAAAAAATCCAAACATTCTTGTGGTTCAATGACAATGCGGAAGATGTCGCGAAGTTTTATACGTCGGTGTTCAAGAATTCGAAAATCGTTGGCGGTTGGGACGAAACGAAAGAACACAATACGCACGGCAAGCCGATGAGCGTGACGGTCGCAATCGAAGGGCGGGAATTTATTCTCTTCAATGGCGGACCTCCGTTCCGTGAAGATTGGAAGTTCAACGGCGCGACCTCCTTCTTCATCAACTGCGAAACGCAGCAGGAGGTCGATCATTATTGGGACAAGCTTTCCGAAGGCGGAAGCACATCACAATGTGGATGGCTTACCGATCAATTCGGCATTACGTGGCAAGTGGTTCCCACCATGCTCGGAAAAGTGCTCAGCGATCCGGACCGCGTGAAGGCCAGCCGCGCGATGCAGGCGATGATGAAGATGACGAAGCTCGATATTGCGGGCTTGCAAGGGGCGTTCAATGGCGAATAAACGTAGCCGTGACCTTCCGGTCACGGTGTAACTTTCAATTCACAAATTATTAAAATACTGCGTGACCGGAAGGTCACGACTACAATTTTTTTATGGCAACAGCAAATCCAACTCTTACTTTCAACGGCATTGCCGAAGAAGCATTTACTTTTTACCAGTCCGTATTTGGCTGCGAATTTACAAGCCTGATGCGGTATAGTTCCATACCCGGCGCGGAAAAGTGGCCACCTTCCGAGGCCAACAGGATCGCGCACATCGCGCTGCCGATCGGCAAAAGCAATGTGCTGATGGGCGGCGATGCTCCCTCCTCCTTTGGTCTGTTAGAACAAGGAAAAAATTTCGCCATCGAGCTGGAATGCGAAAGTAAAGAAGAGGCATCGAAGCTCTATTATGCGCTTGCCAAAGGCGGCGAGGAGGATCCGATGATGCCACTCGGCGATGCCTTCTGGGGCGCGTATTACGGCCAGCTCACCGATAAATTCGGCATTCGGTGGATGGTGAACTATACTTATCCGAAGAAATAAGGTTATGCGCTGGGAAACTATT
>DASYAJ010000544.1:0-13822 GCA_036501405.1 Kapaibacterium sp. (SeqCode) | reverse complement strand
ACGATCCCCTTCACAAGCTTCGGCCACATCGCTGCGAAAAGAGAACGGGAACTGTATTCATCCGCACTTGTAACCGTTCCATTTACGGCATAGACAAATCCTACGACGTTGGGATCGTCCTCGATGAGGCGCCGTAACTTTTTCAGCATCGAATGCTCGCGGTCGGTGACATCCTCATTTTCGAGTGCAAGTTCCAGGCTCGAAGGGGAAGCGTTTTTCGTGACGCTATCTTTCAGCGTATGGGTAAGTCCCGATTGCACGGAATGAACATCGTTCCAAATCGATTCCTGTGCGGCATCGGGATATTGCTGAAATTGCTGCGGCGTCGTACCGAGCGCGTTCAGCAAATTTAGCTCGTTGGTATCGGGAGCGGTGAGACCGCCGAGCTGTGGCGAGAGTAGCTTCTCGGTCAATGAATGCAGTACCACAAGCCGCGAATGCGCGATCGGATTGCGCCAGTCGGAGGAACTAAACGTTTCGATTGGTTCCGAGCCGCGTTTGAACGAGCGGTCGTGCTCGATGCAATAGACATTCAAGCTCAGCGAGGTGTCGTGCGCGCCGACAATCATATCGTGCTCGACCATCCGGTCTTGCTGGCCGCCTTTGATGAGATCGGCCGATTGAATAAAAAGATCGGTATCGGATTTATTTTCGATCCAGAGTTCCTGGCTGTTGTTCTCGTGAATCACCGCCCGGCCTGTTCGTAGCGCCTCTTCCAGCGTAAGATAAGGACGGGAACTTGATTCAGGCCCATCGAGCAGCCAGACCGTCAGCGCGCCAAAGGAATGCGGTTCGCGCACGATAAGGGAATCGCTGGCGGCAAACGCGCGCGCGCTCAACAGGAGAAAAAAACCGATGACGAACGATCGGGGCATCGACCGTACTTACGCTCAGAAGGGATGAAAAGTTTACCTTTCGTCGAAATTACCTTACTTCGAATACCACTTTCAAATCGGCTTTTTCGGAAAGATTATTCGTCTGTTTTGGAGCGGCTTTGGCGTGTTCGCGTTCTTCCTCTTCTTCACCACCTCCGCCTTTTGCAGGCGCAGCCTCGGCATTTTCTTCGCCGGTCTCGGAGATTGAAACAATATCACCCACGGACCTACCCATTTCCTTTGCGATGGCCTTGGCTTCTTCGCGCGCATTGGCGACCGCGTTCTTCACGGCTTCTTCATGGAGCGAGCGTCCCGGCGCAAGCCCGAATCCATCGACGCTGATGGCGCTCGCGCCGCTTTGGGTTGCAAGGTCGATGATGCGCGCGAGGTCCTTCGGATTACCGAGCGTGATTTCGAGCGGGGTATCCAAACGGTAGCCGATGATGCGCGTTCCGTTCTGGCCGTATTCCATATTCGGCATGAGGCGGAACGGCTGCTCGGCGATGTCCTTCGCGGTGATGCCACCTTTTTCGAGCGCCTCTTCGAGGTGCTTGACAATATCATTTTGTTTCACGAAGAGCGCGGTCGCGGTTTGGTCGCCGCTGGAAACGGTGAGGCCGAGCGTGACGCGATCGGCGGGCGCGGAGGCGGCACCGCTGGCGAGCACGGTGATCGTGCGGTCCATGGGCATCATTGGCATCGGCATGGATGGCATCATGGCTTGCGGAGCGGGCGTCATCGGTTGCTGCGCGTGCAGCGAAGAGATGGGAAGCGAAGCGGCTACAAGCGTTCCAAGTAAAACGGGAAGAAAAAATTTCGAGATCATGGCGAAAAAAATGGAGTAGAATCGTTTTGTTTCCATTTTACACCGAACCATCCCAATTCGGTTCCTTCGTGAGGAAGGAAATCGCAAACTATTACGCCACGCGTTTTGTAGTAATTCCGTGTGAACGTTACAACAATGAGGCTGGAGGATGGGAATCGTTCCTGACCTTCGCTTGATCTTTTACCTTTCATCTTTTATCCTTGCTCGTCCATGCCACGCCAGACGACCGTCGCGCTGCTCTATAACGATATTCCGATAAAGCCTACGGAATCTACGGAGGACCCTGTCGATCTTTCGCCGGAGGCGCTTGGTTTCACGCCTTATTTCGATCTCGAAGATATTCCGGCCGAGGAAGAATACACGAAGATTGAAAACGCGCTGACTGCCGCGGGATTCAAAGTGGCGAGTTACAATGTGAAAGACCGCTTCGAACGGCTCTTCAAGTTTTTGGCGCGAAGGAAGATCGATGTGGTCTTCAATCTTGTGGAATTTTTTCATGGGCGGCCGGAGCAGGAGATGTTCGTCGCTTCGTTTTTCGAATTGCTCGAAATGCCCTATACCGGCGCACCGCCGCTGGCGCTGGCGCTGGCGCAGAACAAGCCAATGGCTAAGGCCATCCTGCGTTCCTATGACCTTCCGACGCCGCGCTCGATGACCATCCACTTCCGCAAAGACGGGAACTCGATGCAGGAATTCAAATCGCGGCATAATCTCCATTATCCGCTCATCGTCAAGCCCGCGTGCGAGGATGGTTCCGGTGGGATCGAAAACGCGAGTATTGTTTCTTCGATCGAAGCATTGCGGCAGCGCGTGGAATTCGTTCTCGACGATTTTAAGATGGACGCGCTCGTCGAAGAGTTCATCGAAGGGCGGGAACTGAATGTGGCCGTGCTCGGCAATGGGGCTGCGCGGCGCGCGCTGCCCATTTCCGAGATCATGTTCAATGACATGCCGGACCATCTCTACAAGATTGTCAGCTTCCAGGCGAAGTGGGACCCTTTGCACGAGGCGTACCACACAACGATCCCAAACTGTCCCGCAGAACTACCGAAAGCCAAGACCGAAGAAGCCCAGCAGCTTGCGATGAAAGCAGTGGAAGCCATTGGGCTTCGCGATTACGGGCGCGTGGATATGCGGCTGAATGCGAATGGTGAACTTTTTATTCTTGAGGTAAACCCAAATCCGAATTTATCCGAGGGCACTGGCATTGCTCGCAGCGCCGAAGCGGCAGGACTTCCGTTCGAAGATTTATTGAAGCATATCGTCGAATCGGCACTGGAACGTTCGAAGAATTGGGTGGCAGAGGAATGAGAGGGGTTTGATCGATCCATTCGAAGGTTTACTCGGATGCGAGCACAGGAAAATTGGATGAGCGATCCTATTCTCGAAAAGAAGAAAAAGCGAGGAAGCTTTTTCTTTGTGACTGACGACCGCCTTCTCGGAAATCCGGTAACTGTTAATCCTCGCGCTCGCGCCCGCGCTCGCGTCCGCTTCCCCGTAGCACCGTCGCGATTTTCCAGACGGTCTTCAAGACCTTCGCAGCGGTGCCGGTTGCGCTGGTGGCGCCGCCCGTTGTGCTGCGAATAAGGTTCACCGGACCTTCGACGGCTGAAATAATTTCGTTCTTCAATCGTTCCAAATCGTCGAGCGTGCCGCGCACGACATCGAGCGCATCGTCCACCGTTTCGTGTACACCGATCATTTGCTTCTGCACGCCGTCGGCGATGGAACTGACATTGCCGACGATATCCGAAACGTTATCGGTGATCTTCGTGACATTCGCGAGGATGGGCAGTGCGTTTGCCTTCACCTCATCGATCGTCGCGACGGCCGTACGGAGGTCCTGCTGGACTTCGCCCATGAGCGTCTGCACGCCTCGGACCGCGCTCGCGAGCGAAATGAAGAGCCACGCCAGCGCCAAAAGCGCTATTCCACCTGTGATGTAAAGAATGATGCTGAGGTCCATAGTGAAAGGAAAACAAAGATTCCGAGAAGAGGGTTTGGGAATATACTCCCGCATTCAAGGCGGGGGCCGAGGATGGTTCATTTTGCCGGCGACCAACCTCTAATCCCTTCCTTGAAAAGGAGGGGGAATTTATTATTATTCCTCACCCGCATCGTGCATTCCTGAAGAACGGCGGCGGGCCTCGGCGATGGCGCGGTCTGCATTTTCGATGATATCATCGGCACGGCTGCGCGTGCGTTCGACCATCTCCTCTTCCTCGGATGCGTCGCTATCGTCGAGCCCTTCGTGGAAGAGCTTTTCGGCCGTCGTTTTTACGCCGCTGACAATATCCTTCGCGCCGCCGACGATATTTTCGAGCGTATCGCTCATTCCCTGCCGAAGCTCGCGTCCTTCGGAAGGCGCATAAAGGAGCGCGACCGTCGCGCCAACAACGGCGCCGAAGAGTGCGCCGAGCGCAAACGGTAGGAATTTCGAGCTGCTATCGCTACTGCTATTATTGCTTCGATTGCTTCGATCACGGTCGTCGTAGCGAGAATAATCGTCTTCGGGATGGTATTTGCCGTTGGTGCGGATCATAAAACTTTTCTTACCAGGCGTGAAAAATGGAGTGGAATTCGAATTTTTTCGTTGTAGCTCCTGAGCGAGACCTCGTTTTCTTACGAAGCCCTGCACATTGGTTGCAAAATTAGTGCAAAAACATTAGTGCAAAGCTTAGGCCAGAGAAAAGGGTTTCCGTAACGGCAATTCCTGAAGCCCGTTTCTTACAAACCGATGTTTGCACCATAATGCAATACTCGAAATACTACACGCTGATGGCCGATGGGACCATCAAGCAGATCAATCCGTTCACGGACAACGAAGTTTGGAGCGTGCCGGGCCGCGCGGGGAAACCCTCGAACAATGGCATTGCGGCAGCACTGCGCCCACTCTCGGATGGCGACGAACGGAAATTTTGCGCTTTTTGCGTCGAACGTCTTTTCGAAACGCCGCCGGAAAAATCACGGCTGCTTGCGCATCCCGATGGATCGTTCCAGCGCGCCGATCATCTGCACCCGAGCGAGATGGAGGATACGCCCTGGTTCCTTCGAAGAGTTCCAAACCTCTTCGAAATCGTTACCGTCGATTATTGGAAGAAGAACTATAATTATTTCCTCGCGCCTGGGAATCTTGCGTGGAAGGAAATGTATCTTTCGGACGAGGTTGGATTTCGGCATGTCCACGAGGTGCTTCGGTACAAACTTCGCGCATCGGGCTGGACGGAAGAGCGGATCGAGGCGCTCACCGAAGAAGAGTTCCTCTCGATGTCCGATGCCTTTTTCGGCGGCGGACACGAACTCATTATTGCTTCACCCCACTTCACGCGTGGCGCGACCGACGCGAGTGAACTTTTTTCCAGCGGCGACATGACGCCCGAAGAGCATTACCAATATCTCCATTTCACCATCGATGCGATGCGGGATATTTTCGATGCCAATCGGTATATTCGGTATATTTCCGTGTTTCAGAACTGGCTGGCTCCGGCTGGCGCGAGCTTCGATCATTTGCATAAGCAGCTTGTCGGCATTGACGATTGGGGCGCGTCCATTCGCCATCAGGTCGATCTCCTTCGGCAGGACCCGAATATCTTCAATGAGTTGGGAGCGAATTTAGCAGGAATGCAAAACCTGATCTTTGCCGAGAACGATCACGCGATTGCGTATGCCGGCATCGGCCACCGGCATCCGACGCTCGAAATATTTTCGAAGAGCTATTTTTCACGTCCTTACGAGCATTCGGAAGAAGAAGTGCGTGCCGTCAGCGATCTTGTCCATGCGTGCCACGCGGCGAGCGGTTCCCATATTTCTTCGAATGAGGAATGGTATTACACGCCGATCGACGCGGTCTATCAAATGCCGTGGCATGTGCTGATTAAATGGCGCGTGAATACTGCGGCAGGATTCGAAGGTGGAACTTCTATCTACATCAACCCCATCGCGCCGCTGGAACTTCGCGACCGTATCGTCACCAATCTCTATCATCTTCGCGATGAAGGCAAAATCGCGGGAAGTATTCGCATCGCAGAAGAATGCGAGATCCGGCCAAATCCACTACGGTATTATTTGGAGTAAAGCCATTGCTCTTGGGTCTATGTTTTCAACGCGGAAGTATCACTCCTCCTCTGCTTCGGGGACCACGCTGACGAGCGTGAGCGATTTTTCGCTCCCGAAGAGGCGGTCAGCTTCCGTGCGAATTTCTTCGAGCGTAAGACGCGCAATTTTTTCAACGTCGCGTTCGATCGGGTGGTAGCCGCCGAAGTAGAGTTCGTTTTGCGCGGTGCGCATCATGCGGTTCGTGACCGATTCCATTGGCAGCACGAGTCCGCCAATGAGCTGCTCCTTGGCATTTTCGAGTTCCGGATTCGAGACCGGCTTTTGAAGAAGGTTCCGAACGAGTCGGCGTAGCTCTTTGACAGTACGTTCCCGGTTATCGATCGCCGTGGCGATGTAGAATCCGGTGGAACCTACGTCCTCGAAGGCGGAGTAGAAGGCCGTGGCATCGTAAGCAAGGCCGAGTTCCTCGCGCAAGCGGAGGTTCAGGCGGCTGCTCATGCCGACTCCGGCAATCGTGATGAGCGCATTGATCGCAAGATGACGCGGGGAATGAATCCCAGGCGCGCGGCGTCCGAGAATGATATGCGCCTGCTGACCGGCGGCACGAGGAAACTGCGTTTCAGCAGCAACCTTTCGCGGGAACGCACGAATGGGAACCGCACGATGCGGAACCGGCGGCCGCACATGGCGAATCGCGCGATCGACAGCGCGGAAGAGATCGGCATGGTCGTGTGGTCCGCTTGCGACAACGGTAATGTCACGAGCGGAGTAATGCTGACGGTGGAACTCCGCAAGTTTCTTCGCCGTGAAGGAATTGACGGTCGCGGGCGTGCCGATGATCGGCTTGGCAAGCGGATGATTCCCGAAGATTTCTTTCTCGAAGAGGTCGAACACGAGTTCATCGGGTTCATCTTCGAGGCCGTTGATCTCCTCGATAATGACCGCCTTTTCGCGCTCGACATCCTTTGCCGGAAAGGTCGGTCGCGTCGCAAGATCGAAGAGGACCGAGACCGCTTCCTCGAGGTGCATCGTGCGCGTCCAGGTATAGAAGCAGGTGTGCTCTTTCGTCGTGAAGGCATTGAGGAAGCCGCCTCGGGATTCGATGGAGCGCATGATTTCGCGCATCGTTCGTCCGGCGGTTCCCTTGAAAACGACGTGCTCGATAAAATGAGCGATACCGTTATTCCGAGAGTTTTCGTTCCGGGAACCTGTTTTCACCCATAAGCCGAGCGCGAAGGAGGACGCGGCGGGAACCCGCTCACTCACGACACGCAGGCCGTTCGGGTAGGTTTTTTCGGCAACATCGGCCGCCGCAATTTCTTCTGGGCGAAGGTATTTTGCGACGATCGGCTTAATTGTTTTCGGTTTTATAAGCGATTTCAAAATTTAGTAACGGTGATAACAAGAAATGGGAGGAAATGTGCAGCACGGCTTCCATGGACCCGTCGGTTCCCAACCGTTTCTTAACAAACAAATAATTGCGGCGTATTCTTATCGAGTCACTTCCATCCGAAGTTCGATGTTTGAATTATGCCCGCCAACACTATTTGCCCCATGCGAATTGCGCACTTATCGGACCCGCATATCAATTTGAAGTTTCATCCGCAGCATTTGCCACGGCTGCGAAGGGTGCTGGAACATGCGATGGATCGCGCGAAGGCCGATCACATTGTGATTACCGGCGACCTGACGAGCAATGCCGATGCGCGGGATTTGCTGACGGTTCGCCGGCTTTTCGAATCGCTCGGAATTCTCAAGAGCAGCAAGCTGACTGTCGTGATTGGGAATCACGATATTTTTGGCGGTCCGCATTTGGCGGAAGATCTACTCGGGTTCCCTGACAAATGCCGCAAACTCGATTATGATGAGAAGGTTGCGATCTTTCAGGATACCTTTGCGGAACTCTTCGCAGATACGATCACGATGGACGCGACCGGATATCCATTTCTGAAGCGGGTGAAGGAGGTATGCCTGATGGGATTTAATTCCATTGCGCGCCATTCGCTGATCCAAAACCCGGTGGGATCGAATGGCGCGATTAGTTCCACCGCACACCGGCAAGCCATCGATTTGGCGCAACATCATGCTTGGCGAAAGGCTGGAACGCGGATTGCGCTTTTGCACCACCATACGTTTCGGCCGAAGGACGTGGCGCACTTAGAACTCCCGGACGCCATTTCGCGCAGCGGCATTGCTGCACGGATCGAGCAGCGGACGTTGAAGCTGCATGGTAAGCGGGCGCTTTTCAAGCTCTTCAAGGCGGTGGATGTCCATTTTGCGATGCACGGCCACATTCATTTTACGGGCACCTATGTACGGGAATCGATCCCCTGCTCGAATGGCGCAGGATCGGTCTACCCCGTTTTTCACGGGTTTGGATATTACTATAATGTGATCGAGGTAGATGGAAACACGCGATCGTGCACGGCACTGAAGCTCGATAGGCGTAGGGCATCGTTACCGGATGCGCCGATAACGGAAGCATCGCGGTTCCGTAATATTTCCGAAACATTGAACCGCTAAATTTGCGGACAAAAAGGAGAAGAGATGAGTAAGTCAGTGAAACAATGGCAATTGTGGGCTGTCGTGGCAGTGGCAATTGCGGTTTGCTTTGTGGTGACCGATAGCGTTGTCCGGTTCCCGATCGGACTTGGAATGCTGCGTGTCGGGTTCTTGATGACGGAACAGTTCCTCACGAAAGTGCGAATTTAAGCTTTGCCGTCACCGTAGCGTTTCATCCACGTCACCTGACGTTTGGCATATTGGCGTGTGCGAATGGTTATTAATTCTCGCGCTTTATCCAAGGATTGTTTCCCTTCGATTACATCGAAGAGTTCCGAATAGCCGATGGCCCGCATAGCCGGCATTTTGCGTGTAACGCCGCGCTGACTCAGGCTGCGGGCTTCTTTTAGCCAGCCGCTTGCAAGCATGGCATCCACGCGAGATTCGATTCGTTTCCAGAGTTCGGGGCGGGGAACGGAAAGCACTCGATAGTCCGGCTGGTATTCGAATGAATCGGGAAGCTGCTTGCGGGTTTCGCCGAGCGGCTCGCCGGTGGCGTAATAATGCGCCCAGGCCCGCTCCAGACGAATCGGGTTTCGCTCCCTCTGGATTTGAAGGTAGAGTTCCGGGTCGATCGCCTTCAACCGCTCGTGCATGACATCGAAGCCCTCCTGTTGAATTGCTTCCTGTGCCTGACGACGAGATCGTTCCATTTCCTCTTTCGTGAGTGTAATGGATGCAATCCCTCGAAAAAGCGCATCGATGTAGAACGCTGTTCCACCGACAACGATAGGTGTTTTGTTTCTTGCCAGAATCTCTCTCAGCGTGTTTCGCGCACGAAGACTGTATTCGCCGGCACTAAATTGTTCATTGGGATCTAAAATATCGACGAGATGATGTGGAACTTCCGCGAGCACTTCTTTCGAAGGTTTCGCCGTACCGATATCGAAGCCGCGATAGAGCAGTGACGCATCGGCATTGACGATCTCGATAGTGGAATCATTCCGGGCCATCGACAGCGCTCTCTCGGTTTTTCCGGAAGCCGTCGGGCCGGTAATAACAAGGATGGCCGTGTCACTTATGGATTTCACAATACCCCTCTCGTTCCAGCATATCCATGCTCGCACCGTGGTTCTTTACTTCCATCCTTCGGCGCCAATGAGCGGAACGAAAGCGAAGCCATTCAATTCTTCGGCAGAGATTTTGTCTCCATTTTTTCGAATGAGGTACATGGTCTGCTTTTGCTTCCCCCCGATGGGAATGATCATGCGTCCACCGTTTGTCGAAAGCTGTTTCACGAGCGATTCCGGCACGTCGGGCGCGCCGGCGGTAACGAGAATCGCGTCGAATGGCGCATAATCGGGCCAGCCGCGCGTTCCATCTCCCGCGCGAGAAAGAATGCGATCAAATCCAAGGGCATCGAATCGCTTTCGTGCTGCTTCCAAAAGATCGACATGGCGCTCGATGGTGAACACTCGAACGCCTACTTTCGCAAGAATAGCCCCCTGATAACCGGAACCCGTTCCAATTTCGAGAACTTTTTCCCCCTGTTTGAGTTCCAGCGCCTGCGTTTGATATGCGACGGTATAGGGCTGCGAAATGGTTTGGCCTGCACCGATGGGCAGAGCGGAATCTTCATAGGCACGATCGGCAAAATCGCGCTCCAGAAAGCGTTCCCGTGGAACGGAAGCCATCGCGGCAAGAACTTTTTCATCGGTGATGCCGCGCGATCGGAGCTGCTCGACCAGGGTCGCGCGGAGCATCGTCGTAAATCCTGTATGGTAGGTAGGAGAAATCATCGGTCGAATGCTTCGCGCGCTTCGAGTGCGTAATCGCGGGTTTGCTGCGTTTCCGTGCTCGTCGGTTTTGCGACGCCGGTGATCGAGGAAGCAATACGCGCTTTTAGTTCTTCCGACGTAAGGTTCATCGCCAATCTACCTGCTTGGGCAAAAGCAAATTGGCCCGTCTCTTCACTGAGCACCAGCGCGATCACATCGGCTTGTTCGGAGATGCCGAGCGCGGCGCGGTGCCGGGTTCCCAACATGCGCGGACCGATTCGTTCCACGGCGGAGAGCGGCAAGGTGCAGCGCGCCGCTTCGATGTAACGATCCTTGATGACGACCGCGCCATCGTGCAAAGGCCCTTTTCGATTGAAAATCGAAACGAGAAGTTCCTTGGAAATCAGCGCGCGAATCGGAAGGCCGGTATCGACGAAGAGTTTGATATCGGTGGTGCGAATGACGACAATGAGCGCGCCTTCGCCACGTTGTTTCATCTCCTCGAATGCAGTTACGATCAGGTCCGCATATTCGTTTACATCGAAGCGAATAAAAAATTTGATGACGGGATTCCTTCCCAAAAAAAGAAGTAACCGGCGAAGTTCCGGTTGAAAGAGGACGATGAGCGCAATCACCCAAATATCGGTGAGCGTTTTGAGCAGCCAGGAGAGCGCCTTCATATCGGCGATCCGTGCCACAAGGGAACCTGCAATGACAATCAGGAGGCCGAGAAAAATCTGCGCGGCAATCGTTCCACGCATCGCCACATACAGCCGAAAAAATAGAAAGGTGACCAGGAGGACGTCGATGACGTCCATCCAGGTTACCGTGAGGATTCCGAAATGAAACAGCTCCATCGGTCAGCGCCTTTGAAACTTACGTTCCGGCTGTTCGGTCGCCTTTTCTTCGGCACTCGCGTGCTCCGGGATTTCATGGAATTTTTCGTAGGCTTCGATGATGTCTTTCACTAATTTGTGGCGGACGACATCGCCTTTATTGAAATAGACAAATTGAATGCCCGGAACTTTACCGAGCACATTTTGAATTTGGATGAGTCCCGATTGCTGGCGTGAGGGAAGATCGATCTGCGTTTGATCGCCGGTGATGATTGCTTTGGAACCGGTTCCGAGCCGCGTCAGGAACATTTTCATCTGCATTGGGGTCGCGTTTTGCGCTTCGTCGAGAATGACAAACGCATTATTGAGCGTGCGGCCTCGCATATACGCAAGCGGCGCGATTTCGAGCGTTCCGCGCTCGAGGAAAGTCTTCACTTTTTCTGCCGTTAACATTTCCTGTAACGCATCGTAGAGCGGTCGCAAGTACGGGTCGACTTTTTGCGATAAATCACCGGGTAAAAAGCCGAGACTTTCGCCTGCCTCGACCGCTGGGCGCGCGAGAATAATTCTTGTCACTTCGCGATCCTTCAACGCGCTCACCGCCATGGCGACGGCAAGGTAGGTTTTTCCCGTTCCCGCCGGACCGATCGCAAACACAATGTCGTTTTTCTTGACGGCTTGATAATACTCTTTCTGCGTCGGTGTCTTTGCGCGAATGGCATCCTGGTGGGCGAAAAGGATGACCGAATCGAGATCGTCGGCATGGACGCTATCGGAGGGACCGGTTTCCATCAAATCCAGAATACTGGAAATATCGCGGAGGGAAAGCTTCCCTGTTTTAGCCAGGACAAAACTGAGTTCCTTGAAGACGCGCTCGATCTGAGAGACCTCCTCCGGCGAACCATGCACGATAACCGTATCGCCGCGCGCCACAATGCTGGCATCGAATTTTTGCTCGATCAGTTGGAGGTACTGATCGCCAGGCCCGAGAATGGCTAACGGGTCGTTCGGAGAAAGCTTGATCTTACGCTCGATAACTTCCATGAAAATAGAACCGGGGTTACGCAGTTTGAATGGATTACGCGGACGATTCTAAGGATAAAATTTCAAAAGTGCAAGAATCACTCCCGAATAAAAGAATCAATTTTTAAAGTGCAAATCAGGAATGACGCGACAGGTTCTGAATTTAAAGTGCATTACGCGGACAAATCCTTAGAATCGTCCGCGTAATCCATTCAAATGCGTATAATCCAGGTTCTTAACGTGCCCGGCGGTGACGGTAGCCCGTCAAATCCTTATCTTCCGGTGTCACGGGCGATTTGGCAATGGTGAGCTGCCAGCCTGGTTGGATGACGTCCGGGTTGTGGATCTTATCCTGATTGGCGCGCCAGATTTTCGGCCATGCGAAGGGATCGTTGTAGATATCCGGCTTCTTGGCAATGTTCCAGAGGCAATCGCGGTCCTTACGCCAGGTGCCGACGGTATAGACCATATTGGCCGGAACCATTCCACGCTTCATCTCGATGAAGCTGGTGGACATGGCCTGCACACGCTGCTTGTGATCGGGAATGAGCACGAGCTTATTATCGCGCATGGAACGAATCTGTGTTTCGAGCGCGTCGATGCGGACTTTGTTATTCGAAAGGTCCGCCGGAGCCATCTGCCGCAATGCGGCGAGTTCCTGCTCATCGCGTGCAAGCTGCTCGCGATAGGCATTGTAGCCATTTCGATCGCTGCCGAGCATGGCATAGAGCGCGTCGCGGCAGGAAGTATTATCCGACATGCGCTGCTGGAGATCGCTCTGGGCTTTCTGCGCTTGCGATTGCGTCGTTGCGACTTGGTTTTTGAGGTCGTTCACTTCGTTCGTCCGATACTTGATCGTCGAATCGGCTTGGTCCTTCGTGAAGTCCTCTGGATATTGCGCGTAGGCATTCACCCCGATCAGGAGTGCTGCGCCGAGAAGTAATGCTGTTTTCAAAGATTTCTTCATGGTGATTTCTCCTTATCTGTGATGATGTTTTTTAACGGGGGCAGTTTCCATCGCTGGTGGCGGTGCAAGACGCCAATCGGCGCTATCGGGCCAGACGTTCGGCCACATTGCAAGGCCCGCTTGCGCGGCTTTGGTGTCGGACTGGCAATCGGACAAATCTCGATCGGCATTGGCCAGTTTGCCTTGCGCATCGCGCAGGTTATCCTGCTCGTGCGATAGGTCCATTTTAAGTTGATCGCGCTGCTGGTCGAGCGCGTGCAGCGTTTTCATTTGCTCTTCGGTCGCTTTGTTGGAGCAACTGGTCAGCATTGCGGCCAGACTCAGCGCGGCAATAGCAGCAGTCGAGCGCAGGGTTCGATTTCGTATCATATTGGCTCTTTAAGGTTAGTGGGTAGCTGTTTCCATCCAGAGCATTCTTCGATTGAAAACTCAGGGCGGAAATTTATTTCTACGACTACAAATATACAGCTTATTTCGCCGCGAGCCACGAAAACCGCGAGAATTTTTTGATTGCGAACAAGAGGAACCGGATTTGTTGGCTCCAAAGAAAGCGTGTATTTTCCATGCGACATCGCGCCAAAAGATTTTAGTGAAATTTGTGATAAACCCCCTGGCTCGGAGTTACATTTTTACCTTTATCTTCGCCCAGCATAGTTTTACCTCTAAAAGCTATGCGCAATCCTCTCGTTTTGCTGGTAAAACCACGTTCTTTCGGCTGCTAACGAAGCTTTTGCTTTGTGGCTGCTGACTCCTTTGCTCTTCGTTCAAGAGGCATCCTATGGTCTGGTTACTCTTGGTGGCGCTTGCGCTGCCTGTTTTTCGCTATTCGAATCCGGTCGTGCAACCGGAGGATACCCCCTCGTCCCATCGTTTTGCGGAACTTTCTTCGCTCTTACACGATGCCGGCGTAGCGTATGGACGGCATAATGTCCGTGCGGCGCGAGAGGCGTTCAACTCGA
>DASYAJ010000543.1:0-1771 GCA_036501405.1 Kapaibacterium sp. (SeqCode) | reverse complement strand
GTCTCGGACCAGCGCAATCGATGATTCCGAGCTCGAAGCGATTGGGAACCCAACTAAGACCACAAGATCGACCGTTCCTAATTTATCTCGCGTAGGATCGCCTTCGTAAAACTGGGCGCCTTGCTTTTGAATATATGTCGTAAGCTGAAGGGCGGGATTTTCCGAAAAAAATTGCTGAAGAAAGCTCACATCGCTCGAAGGCGCGCCGGCGAACAGCACGACGTGGAACTTGTTTTTGAGTACATTGACATACGTAATCCGAAGATTATTTTTGTCGGTTGCTTCGCCGGAAAGAACAGAGACGCGCGTCGTCAGTTTTTTCATTCCCTCTGACTTCGGCGTATATTGAAAGCTCACTGCTTCATCGCCGGTGGATTGCGAAAGTTCCAACGTTTTTTCGTCCAGCTTTTGATCTTCTTCAAAAAACTGGACTGTCACATGCTCGCCGGGTTTGATGCCGCCATAGTGGAGCGTCACGTCCACCGGCTGTGGCGCGCCAACGGTTCCCACATCGTTCGTAAATAATTGCGTGAGCGCGACATCGCGCGGTTCGGTCGAGTCTCCCAGCCCGACGGCATAGACTGGCACCCCGAGTTCCTGCGCGGGATAAATCGGATTTTCACCGGCCGTGAATGCGCCATCGCTATAGAGTACAATGGCTTCCGTGTTGGAAGCTTTGCGCAGATCTTCTATCGTTTGAAAGATGCTCGAAAGATCGGTTGCGCTCGCGGTTGCACGAATGCTATCGATGGGGGTGCGATTCGGGAACGGAATTGTTTTATCGCCCACGGTGAAAAGTTTTGCCTTCGCGGGATTGGCCAGGATGTCATTCGGTATCGCATGATGAATGCTTTCGATCATTGCTTGCGCACGAGTTTCTGCTCCGGGTGCAGCGATAAATCCTTTTTCTGAAAGCGCCATGGACTGGGAATTATCCATGATGAGCGCGATCGAGGGCGTAACTTTTTCTGTCGTAATAGAACTGACAATCGGTTGAAAAATCGCAAACAACAACGCGGCAAGACCAATCGAGCGCAGCACGATGAGGGTATTTCTTCGACGATTGGTGGTGCGCGGAATCGTATGCCAATAGGACCAAATTGCGACGAGCACGCTCACAGCGAGAATCGCGCAATAAAGCCAGAGCGGGCCGGCCGCAAGATCGAGTGTGATGTTAGCCAATGAAAGAAAAAATGAGAAACCGCGTACCCTAAATTCCGAAATTAAAAATCACAGATCCGATGGGAGGCCTGATGAGGATTGCCCATGAGCCGCCGCCGGTTAGCGGAGCAGCCATTCGTCCCTTTTCGAACGGAGCATTTCAGGCGAAAGTTGCGGCATTGCGTACATGCCGCGAACGCTCCGTTGCCGCTCTGCTTCGAACAGCGTGACGGCTGCCGCGACGGAAACGTTCAGGCTTTCGACCATCCCCATCATCGGAATGAAAATGGTTTCGTCGGAAAGGGAAGTGGCTTCGTCCGAAACGCCGCGATGCTCGTTGCCCAGCACGAATGCTGTTGGCTTCGTCATATCGAGATCGTAAATACGCCGTGCTGTGTGTGCAATGCGCGTGGCATAGATCCGAAATCCTTCGGCATGAAGCATATCGAAGCAGGCTTTCGCAGAATGGTGCCGAATGGTTTCGAGCCATTTATGCGCGCTGCTCGATGCCGCGTTCGCAATGTCTGGAAACGATTCAATAGTGTAGAGTAAATGTACTCGCTGAATGCCGACCGCATCGCACGACCGAAGAATCGCACTGACGTTATGC
>DASYAJ010000542.1:0-1956 GCA_036501405.1 Kapaibacterium sp. (SeqCode) | reverse complement strand
ATACGCCGAAGATAATTGCAACTGAAGGATTGGATCGACTCCCTCTCGATTCGAGTTCTCAATATCGCAGTGATCCTCTTCTGTGGGGGCATCGCATGTTCGCGCCACCAAAGATCGCTTGGGCGGTTTCTGTAGCGATTTTACTCAATTTCGTCGATCCGCAACCCGCTCTATCGCAATCCAAATCGCGCGAACAACTGGTTGAAGAAGCGCGGTCGGGGAACCGAGCTTCCCTGTCCGCCATTCATTCCGCCAAGGCCAAAGTTCTCTTAAAGGCCAATGCGCCACGCCGTGGAGAAACGGTGTGGCGTGCCAGTTATGCGAGGTCATTGGTTGCGACGAAAGTCACTCACCTCGACGCACAAGGGCGTGACATTTTGTCCGTCGTCTATCGCGATGGAATTCAGCGGGCCCTGGGCGGAATAGGGGGGACGCCGCTGGCTACCGCGAAGGAATTCGCGGGCACGATTGCGAATGAGAATGAAATACTCACCGACATGGATGTCTGGTCCCTCGCTCTGTTTTATATCCCGCACGAACGAGCCACTTTGGATGAGATGCTCGGCCGCGAGGGGACCACGATACTCCGCGCCCATGAAGCAATTGAGAGCGGTTTAAGGAAGATTTGGATCGAATTCGAAACGGCGGATCACTGGCGCTATAAGGTCCGAATCGACCCTCGATGCAATTATCTGATCGACCGCGTCGAGGCAGTCACGCAGGTCCGGGAGCGCGATCGCAGCGTGGAAGTGCGGCATCAGTTCGAAGTGGTCTCCTTCAAGGAGATGCTTCCGACGATTTATTTCCCCGAGGCAGTCACCTCGAAAGCATTCAGAAAAGACCGCCTGGAAGTCGAGCAGACCAAGGACTTCTCGGAGGTCGGGCTGAACGAAGGGATTCCAGCCGATTCGTTCTCGCTACGATTTCCCACCGGCACACAGGTTACGGATCGCATTCGCGGAATTGTCTATCGCGCTGGCCCGGATGGAGCGCCGGCCAACACCCCCGCACCCTATTCTCCTTCACTACGGGAAAATGCGGAAAGCCGGGAACCGAGCGATATTTCCAGTGATGAGCCGTGGTCGATCGGACGAATTCTCATGATCGCATCCGCGATCGCCATAGTCGTTGGACTTTCGATGGCGATCCGTGCCCGAATAAAGAATTCTCGTCTGAAAATGGACGATTGAACAACCTGGCTTGTCGCGGGAGATGCCCATGAGAACTCGTATCGTTATTAGTGTTTTGATAGCTGCGATTATCGGTCTCTGCTCGTATGCTGCGACGTATATGATGGGCTCGATCAGGAGCGTATACCGCGAAGCGGAAAATACAGTGCCACTTTCGCTGGAAGCGGAGGTCGATCTTGGTCCTGTCGAAACAGGGCAAACGGCAACTGCTCGGTTTCCCGTCTTCAACCGTTCACACATGCCTGTAAAAATTCGACAGGTTCGAACGGAATGTGGATGTCTTGGGGTTTTTTTACTTCGGAATGATGGGTCTCATAGCGGAATTGTTGGGACTCAGATTCAGGCTGAAAGCGAAATTACCGTCGAGGTGCGATTCCTTGTTCGTGGTGAAACTGGGGAATCTATCCGTCAGAATTTCTATCTTATAACGGATTCCGCTCAACAACCGGAAGTGCAAGTGACTTGCAAAGCGACTCCTTCGGGACGAGTGGCTGCGATTCCCAATTCTATAACGGTTGGCAGTATGCTCCCGAAAGGGATTATACGACGAGAAATCGAAATCCGGGACGATCGTCGGTTGGGTGGTTTTCCGATCGACCGTATTGTCAGCTCCAACCCGCAATGTGTACTCGCCCGCCTCATCAATGTGGAAAGGGATATTACTGCGTCCAGCATGGCTAATGCTCCGACAATTGCGTGCCAAAAGCCAGAATTTGCGAGGTTTTTGGCTAAAAAGCGGGAGCATTAGCCATGCTGGACGCAGTAA
>DASYAJ010000541.1:0-5991 GCA_036501405.1 Kapaibacterium sp. (SeqCode) | reverse complement strand
ATACAAATTGTCGCTACATGGAACAAACCATCTTTTCCCGCGACGATGTCCGTCAACTGATGGGACGGTTTGTTCTCGTTCGGCTTTTCATGGACGACGGAAATGGGGAACAAAATGATAACGCCAAAGTAGAAGAGAAGCGATTTAACACAATTGCGGAGCCATTTTATGTGATCAAGTCCCCTAACGATAAGCCAATCGCTTCTTTTCCCGGTTTTACGCGAGACGCGGAATCATTCAAAGCGTTTCTACTGCTCAAGAAAAAATATTTGTGGAAAAAGTGAGGGATATCATGCCAGAAGAAACGATTATCGAACAACCCCACGGATGATCTCTCATCCTCCGCACCTGCCTCGATGTCGGGAATTATAGTTCGACCGCCGCGGAGACCAGACAGGCCGTACCGATCGGATATCAATGAAACGTTTCACCACGGGCAAGCATGGCCACGATTTCCTTGATCCGTTTCTGCTTGGTCTCCTCTCGCTTCGCGGTTTGCAGCCGATAAGAAATGGAGAAGAGATTCGTTTTGTTGAGAGTTTTGTAGAAGGCCTTCGCTTTCGGATTCTTCTCGAGCGCTTGTAAGAAATCATCGGAAACTCGCGCTTGAGAAAATCGATCGTAAGCGGCAGCCCACCTGCCATCTGCCTTTGCTGCCTCGACTTCCTTCATCCCTGCGGCTCTCATTTTGTTTTTCTCGATGAGGCGCTCGACATGCTCCGTATTTGCCTTAGACCATCCACTTCTCGGACGGCGTGGCGTGAATTTTTGGAGCCAGGATTCTTCGTCAAATGGTTTCTTTTGCCCGTCAATCCATCCAAAGCACAATGCATCGTCTAACGCCTCCGCATACGTCGCGGTTGCTTTGGCTGAGCTTTTCTTATAAACCTTCAACCAAATGCCGTTGCTCTTGCCGTGATGCTTAGCGAGCCACGTTCGGAACTCTTTGGGTGAAGCAAAACTGAACGTCTCCATGTGTGAATCCGGCATGAATGCGTGACCGCATAATGATAGGAAAGACGTAAAAGGTTTTAGCGGTTCATTCTGTTCCCAGCCGTATTGTCGTATCTTTGCACCATGGAAAACACGACGGAATCCCTCCGCACCTGCCCCGATTGCGGCGCTTCGGGCGCTGGGAACTTCTGCGCGAACTGCGGCGAGGAGCTGGAACCGTATCTGCCGAAAGTCCGGCAGTTCTTCCGGGAGCTCCTGAGCGAAATCGTCTCCTTCGATTCGAAAGTGGTGAGAACGATTCCCGCGCTGCTGTTCCGCCCCGGTTTTTTGACGAAGGAATATATCGAGGGACGCCGCAGAAAATATCTGCTTCCGTGGCGGCTCTATTTCCTTGTCGCATTATTTAGCTTTTTTTTGTTTGGAGCGGTATTTCACGACCAGGCGGAACTACGGACAAGCGGAGAATCCCAAACCCTTGAACTCGGAAATACCAGATCAAGCAGACCTGGAACAACCTTTCATTTTGGGTACACGCCAAACGCCGATTCCTCCCCCATCCATTCTCCGGATCCGAATGCTTCCCAAAACGGCCAAATTGTGTTCGCATATTTGATCGATACGTTCCCTTATGTCATTCTCATCGGTTCTGCTCCGTTATTTGCGTTAATCCTAAAGCTGTTGTATAAGAAGAAAAAATTACTCTATGTTACTCATCTGATCTTTTCCTTCCATTTTTTTGCGTTCGCGCTTTTTTTATTTATTATCGGCTTTTGTTTCGATCCGAGTACAATCCACATTGCAGTGATCCTCCTGTTTTTGGCCTATCTTTTTTTCGCGCTCTGGAAAGCCTATAACGATCGTGGAATTGTACTTGTCCTTCGGTTTATTGTGAGTTCCGTTTCCTATTTTGTTGTAATGGCGATCGGGGTCATCGTGAGTACACTGGTGGCATACGGATTAGCACTCTACATGGGGAAAATACCGAAACCGCCGTGGTTCCCATTGTAAATTTTCATCATCCATTCCGCACATCCGCGCCACGCAGCACATCGATCCCGAAGAGGCGTTCGATCGCATACTCGGAACGGTTCCAGTCATCGATTCGGTCCAGCACCGGATTCATATTTTTCGTCAGGATGCAATAATTCCCAACCCACGGCGGTCTGTGGCGCTGTTAAAATGCAACAGCATCTTGAAGAAAAGAACACCACTTTTTTTACAAATGGATTGCTTCGCCCTCCGCGACGCTCGCTGCTTCCATCACCGCTTCGGACCACGTCGGGTGCGGATGAATGGTCTTCGTCATCGAAAGGCCCGTCGCGCCATGTGCGCGCCCAATGACGACCTCTTCGATCATCTCCGCTGCTTCGTGCCCGATGATATGCGCGCCCAGGATTTCATCGTATTTCGTTCCGATCACGAGCTTCACGAAGCCATCGATTTCGCCCATCGCGCGAGCTTTGCCAAGCGCGGTGAACGGAAACTTACCGATTTTGTATTCGATCCCAGCCGCTTTTGCTGCGCGCTCGGTCATGCCGGTACTTCCCACTTGCGGCTGGCAATAGGTGCAGCCCGGAATGTTATCGTAATCGAGCGATTGCGGATGATGGCCGGCTAAATGCTCGGCGGCAATAATTCCCTCATGCGTTGCAACGTGCGCCAGCCACGGCGGACCGGCAACATCCCCAACGGCATAGATTCCCTCGACGGGTGTTTGCATGAACTCATTGACATCGATAAAGCCTTTCGTCATTTTGATTCCCAGCTTTTCGAGACCGATATTTTCCGTGTTCGCCTGCACGCCGATCGCAACCAGTACGCATTCGGATTCCAGCGTCTGTTTTTTCCCATCGTTCCCTTCGATCTCGACCTTCACGCCCTTTTTCTCGACCTTCACATTGTTCACCTTTGTGTTCGTGAAGATCTGATAGCCCTGCTTCTTATAAATCTTTTCGAGTTCCACCGAAACATCGGTATCCTCGACAGGAAGGATATTCGGCATCATTTCGACGACCGAAATTTTCGTTCCAAACGATTGATAGAAGTAAGCGAACTCCATCCCAATCGCTCCCGCGCCAATGACCGTCATCGATTCCGGGATGTGGTCCATGATCATCGCTTCGGTCGAGGAAAGAACCTGCTTGCCGTCCGGCTTGAGATTCGGAAGCTGCCGCGCGCGCGCGCCCGTCGCGAGGACGATATTCTTCGCCGTCACCGTCCGTTTCTTTCCTTCTGCGTCCGTTACTTCGATGGAATTTTTTCCGGTCAGTACGCCATTGCCTTTGATCGTATCGACTTTATTCTTGCGGAACAAAAATTCGATCCCTTTCACGACGCGATCCGAAACATCGCGGGAACGTTTTATCACGCGCGAAAAATCGACACGCAGATTATCGTAGGCGATCCCCCACTCTTCCGGCGCGATTTGCATCGTGTGATAAATCTCCGCGTTTTTGAGCAGCGCCTTCGTCGGAATGCAGCCCCAGTTGAGGCACACGCCGCCTAACCGGTCGCGTTCGATGCACGCGGTTTTCTTTCCTAATTGCGCGCTGCGAATTGCCGCCGGATATCCGCCAGGCCCGCCGCCCAGCACTATTACGTCGTAGTCGAAAGATGCCATGAATGTAAAAACGAATAAAAACTCGAAGTAAAACTTGAAATAATGGAAACGAGTGTCCGATTTTGATACGGCCCTTGCGCCCAAGTGTACGAAAATACGACACTTCGGCAGCCGGAAAGGGGTAGCACCCGATTTTTCTTTTTTTTACGCGAAAAATTGGGAATAGTTTAGCCCGTGAATTCGTACTAATGCCGGAGAATAGTTGCGCTTCTCTCGATTCCATGCTATTCCATGCTTAATCATTCAGGGTGGCCTCGGTTCGCGTTCGGAATTCTCCTCGTGGGAATTTTGAGCACGCCTTCTTTCGCGCAAATCTCCCCGACCGCTGCGGGTCCGATGTCGGCATCTTCGTTTTCCTCTGACGATACCGATGCGATGATGCAACTGTTTCTTCCGACCCCCATGTATTTAGTTCCGCGCGATATTTCTACGCCGCAAGGGCTTGTCATCGAAATGTCGCTCGCGCCGCCGGCGACCGTTCCAAGCGATCCCTACGAACTGGCAAAATACGGACGCATCACGCTGGACTACACCCGCGCTGGCACCATCGATGACGCCGATTTTGGCATTAGCGCCCAGGCACTGCACGTTGCGCACCACCTTCTCTTTTATTCGGCTGGCATTTCGAGCGATATTAATAACGACGGAATGTTTTTGCTCACCGTGGGCCTGGCGCATTATCAGACTGGGAATGATTTCTCGCCGTTCGTCGATGCGCCCTTCATTCGATTACGTTTCCAATCCTCGCAAGAGACCGCCTTTGCCTATTCGGAAGTCGAAACGACGATGCACTTCCGGCAATTCATCACCGGAATGGCCGGCTTTGGTTTCCGCCTCACGCCGACTATCCGGGTTATTGGAGGATTTCATCACACCGAGTTTGTCATGCCCGAACAAAAGATTGTCCAGATGGTCGATGGCCTGGAGGGCATTATAAGCTGGGGCATGTAAATTCTGGATGATGAATCGAATCCCTTAGTCGTGACCTCCAGGTCATGCAGAATGGGCATGAAACGAGAGGGCTATTCTCAACCTATTGCTCCGAACAATCCATGACCTAAAGGTTACGACTACGAATCCAGTCACGGCTACAAGGCCAGCACCGCTTTCGCTCCATCCAAAAACTTCCCAATATCCTCTGGCGATGTATAAATATGCACGCTGAAGCGGTTTGCCTGAAGGTTACCCTCGGGAACGACGCGCGTTCGCGCTTTGCATTTGGCCATCATCTTATTGGCGAAGTCCTTGTAGTCCATTGTATCGAGCTTGATGGTCGTCACGCCCGTAAGGGATGTTTCGGGCGTTAGGAACCGAAATTTCCCGGCGCTCAGCTCGTGGAGCCCGGAACGGAGCAGACCGGTGAGATACTGCACGCGCGATTGCACATGATCCAATCCGATCGTTTGCATAAATTCGATGGCGCATTGCAGTCCATCGAACAGCCCGAAATTCTGCGTCGCAAAATCGTAGCGGGAAGCGGTGGGAAGGAAATCGAGCTTCGCATCGTAGCCCCAGTATTGATCGGCTTCCGCGCCCGACCAGGTCGGGATCACGTGCTCCAGAAAATCGGGAGCGATATAGAGAAATCCAATCCCTTTCGGTCCGCAGAGCCATTTGTGCCCGCACGAAGCATACGCATGGACTCCGAGATCGCGCACATCAGTCATGAGCATTCCCGGCGGATGCGCGCCATCGGCAATCATCCAAATGCCGCGCGAACGCGCTAACTCCGCAATCCGCTTGATCGGCAGTAATTGGCCGGTGGTGCAGGTAAGATGCGGCACACAGATGGCGCGAGTCCTTGAAGAAATCGTCTGTTCTACCGAGTGAAGAATTTCATCGTCGGAATACGGCGCAAACCCTCCGGAGGCACCATTCGTAATCGACGCGAATTTTATTTCGATTCCATCCCGCTTTTTTCTCGTGAGCCACGGAACCGCATTTCCGGCATGTTCCTGGTCGGTAAGAATTACCTCATCCCCAGCTTTCAGCTCGATACCGCTCGAAACAATCGAGATTGCTTCGCTTACATTATGCGTGAACGCAATCTGGTCCCCAGATTCTGCATTCACCAGATGCGCCAGCGCGGTGCGGATTGCCTCGTAGTCGCCGCTGTAATCGCCGGTCGCATCGACGTGGCGAATCCGGTCGGTCACGCGATCGGTCACTTGGCGTGGACTGGGTCCCATCGTGCCATTATTCAGATAGAGGATATTCTCCATAATCGGAAACTCCGCACGGATGGTATTCCAATATTTTTCATCCGCAGCAAGTTTTCGTGTCGCGAACGTCGATCGAGAAATTGCCGGCTCGATTGCGTCGCGATGGGTGGAAGCATAGGAGGCACGCAGCCCGTTTTTTCGGGCTGGAATCGTGGCCGTCGTCGTTAACGACATTTTTAAAAAAGTGCGTCGGTC
>DASYAJ010000540.1:0-2699 GCA_036501405.1 Kapaibacterium sp. (SeqCode) | reverse complement strand
GGTGGCTTTTGTATGGCCTTCATCCAGCAGAACAGCGTTATACAAGGCCGATTCACCAGTGCCAGTCTGCAAATTGGGATCAGCTCCATGCTGGAGAAGAAGTTCTACCATTGGAATATTTCCGTTGATAATTGCTTCGTTCAATCGGGGATAAAACAAAGCTCTATGTCTTTCTTGAGCAGAAGGGATTGTGACCGAATCCAGGGAATCGAGGAACCTATCGGGTTCCTGCCCGCTATTTGGATTTGCACCATTTTCCAGAGCAGTCCTTGCACTCGATACATTATTTTTCAGGATCGCATCATCGAGCATTCTACCCCAGGCTGATTTATCCACATAGGGTTTGTGCTCGCATGAACTGAGCGAGCACAAGAGAGCGAACGCAAAAACAACCTTTAGGATCAACTTGAGAGCTAACGGATAAGGAATAGGCCGCTAAGTGTTTACGCCACTCTTGCGTTTTTCATCCCAAGCGAAGCATGTTCCAGCCTCCGTGCTGGCGAGCCGGATGCGATAGCAGGTGCTTCTTTCATTTGCTCGTGCAGGGCTTCGGAGAAGACAAGCTTTTTGCGAATCGCCATTTGCTCCAAAAGCGGAACGAGCGGCACCGAATCGAGCTGGCTGGCGGCAAGAATATCGGCTTCATACCCCAAGCCGGCGAGCACTTCGCCGTGGTCGGAGTTTCGCAGTGTGCGATAAATGTCCGAGCCGTAGTCTCGATAAATGGAAAGCGCGGCGCGGGCGCTATCGGAAAGCCGTTCGGCTTCACCGAATCGTTCCAAAAGCCGAGTGACGAGCATTCCAGCGCAGGTCGAGTCCTCCAAAGAAAAATTCCCTTCGCGTCCGCTGCAAACAATGTAGAGATGTTCGTTGGCGATGCCGGAAATCGAAGCGAGCGCATCGACGGTCGCCGAAAGATTGACGAAGCTCGAAACGAAACACTGCCGGGCGTACTTCGCTTTCGTCAACGCGACGGCGCCATTTGTCGTCGTGAGGATGAGCGCCTTGCCGCGAACCGCTTCCTCGGTATATTCGAACGGCGAATTACCGAGCGAGAAGCCTTCGATGCGCTTGCCGCCGCGCTCGCCGCAAAGCACGGTCGAGGTCGAGTGCAAGTTGCCGACGATCTTCATCGCCTGTTCGACGGTCGCGACGGGGATGATTTCGCGCGCGCCGGCCCGCATCGCGTAGGTGATTGTTGTCGAGGCGCGGAGCACGTCGATCACGACAACATGCTTATCGCGTAGCTCGAGTTCATCGAGATGGGTCGGCGAAAAGAAAACGGTGAGATGCACGGTAATAAAAACCTATCTAAAAATTTAAGATTATGGCAGCGATGATACGGCGCGGGATTGTGGCTGTTCCATGGACGGATATTCCCTCGATGGATATTCCATCGAGCGAGATTCGAAACGATGGAGATACCAAAACGGATCTATCGCATTCAAACTCCGCGCCGTGCCGGCAATGACCATTGCCGGAGAGTTAATCGTTCGGTAATACCAGTGAACCCTCAATCGCACAAAATTTCTCCCGAAATCGGCGGGAATGATTAGAGTTCCCACGAAGACTACCTCCTCCTCTTGCAAGAAGGAGGGAACTCAAATAAGCATAAGCACTAATGGTTCACCACCAGCTTCACCGATTGCCCCAGAACATCGTTCCATAGCCGAGCGAAATAAACGCCGTCCGGCAGCTTGGAGCAATCTAAGGTGCAGCAGAGACCCAGCTCCGCATCCGGCGTGGCATCGTAGAGCGTGGAAACGATCTCCCCCACCGAATTCACCACGATCATCTTCACTGCCGTTCCCGCCGCCAAATCCGGGACGCAGATCCGCGTGAGATTCACCGCCGGGTTCGGATGCACCGTGAGCATGGGAACCGTTACCATACTCGTTGGTTTCGTCTCGGTTTTTGGAGCGGGCGGTTGAATAGAAAAAAATCCGTTCGAATAGATAACGGAACCGTCAGATTCAATTCCTCGAAGGCGGAACGATTTACCATAAATCTGTGGAGCAGTCCAAATGAAGGCTCCCGATTTATAATCGGCAATACCGATGTCCATCCAATTGCCATCGCCCTGGTTCCACATCGAAAGGCGCACTTGACCACTGACTTCCGAATTCGTAAACCAATGAAGCGGAACGGATTGACCGGAGATTATAATATCTCCAGCAATAGGAGATGAGAAGCACGATAGCCCACTCTGAGCAAAACAGAGTGAAGAACCGGCAAGAAATACGATTAAGAGTATGAGTGTTTTCATAATGTTTCCTTCGCTTATTGTAATGTAGTTATAACAATCGTCAATGTCTTTCCCATGTTATCAGGGTAATAATTTTGACCGGTGCTATACTGATAGATTGGAGGACCAGCAGCATTCCACCAATTTGTGAAATATCCAGTCCAGGCCGTAGTTCCCATCATTTGATCTGCAGCAGTAAAATGGAACCCGGCAGTAGCATCAGTCAAGAGAGTAGCATCTATTTTTTGAAGAGCTGCGTTTGCTGCCGCTTGGACAGCACCATTGGAAACTTGTGAGGTAACCCCAGTGACAGAATTAAAGACCGGAGTTGTTAGCGGTAACAGAGCATTGGCAAAACCACCGCTTATATATGCTATTGCAGCACTAAAGATAATTGAAAGTCCGGTGTTCAAATCAGATTCTAGTTGTCCGTTCTCATGATTGATGGTGGAAA
>DASYAJ010000539.1:0-13241 GCA_036501405.1 Kapaibacterium sp. (SeqCode) | reverse complement strand
ACCCTGAATATCGGCGCGCTGAAATCCTACACAGAGTTTCCACTGCATATTGTGGTTGCACCGCTGCACGATGGCGAAGTATTCGATCTTGCTCAACCAGTTTTTGCACCGCGCTCGCAGGACCTTCTATCCGGTTCCCGTCAGGAACTCGATCGGATTGTCGCACAGATGAAACACAATCCGAAGCTGTCACTCAGCGCAACGGTTTATCCCGATGGAATGCCAAAGAATAAGAAAGATAATGCGCAAAACATCCTCGCGACGGCCAGGCAAAATACGATTCGTTCCTACTTTCTTAATCATGGCATTTCGGAATCGCGCTTTTCGGTTATTCCAAATACCTCGAGCATTCCTCCGGGAAAGTTTTTGCGAACAGATCCCTCGTTTCCTCCACCGATTTCGACGGCACCTGTCAAAGGCAGAAAGAAGAAATCATCCGCGCCAGCACCGCCTGGCATGGTTCCGCAATATGTCGAGATTGTGGCTCATGTCTCAAAATAGTCCTCAGGCAATAAAGTTTTTTCGGCGGTCCCTTTGGGATAATAATTCCTGAACGGCCGCAAAAGCGGATTCCGATTGCTTTTGAAATCGCTTCAACTCCGCTTGCTGAACTTGTGGCGTAAATTCCTCTTCGATGAATGCCGTTGAAAGATTCCCTTCCCGAAATGTTTGGTTTCGCATCACAAACGAGGCAAAGGGAACGGTCGTCTGTACGCCAACGATGCACATTTCGTCAAGCGCGCGTGTCATGCGCCGAATCGCGCCAGCACGGTCGGAATCCCAAACGATCAGTTTGGAAAGCAGTGAATCGTAATAGCCAGATACTGCCAGCCCCGCGAATATCGCGCTATCGTTCCTTACGAACGCACCGGCTGGATGCCGCACAAAAGCGATTTTTCCCAGGCTTGGAAAAAATTCATTCCACACATCTTCCGATTGAATGCGGACTTCGATCGCATGACCTCGTTGCTGAATCTCTTCTTGCTTATAAGGTAATTTTTCGCCTTCGGCAATTAGGAACTGTTCCCGCACGAGATCGAGACCCGTAATAAACTCCGTTACGGGATGCTCCACTTGCAATCGCGTATTGACTTCGAGGAAATAATACTTCCGGTCTTGTCCGACAAGGAACTCCACCGTCCCCGCGCCCTCATATTTTGCATGTCGAACGAGCGCGATTGCCGCTTCGCCCATTTCCTTCCTCAACGCCGTCGTAAGCACAACGGATGGCGATTCTTCCACTAATTTTTGATGTCTGCGCTGAATGGAACACTCTCGCTCACCGAGATGAATAACATTCCCATGCGCATCGGCCAACACCTGGAACTCGATGTGACGCGGTTTGACAATATATTTTTCGAGATAAACGCGGTCATCGCCGAATGCGCTTTTTGCTTCCCCGCGCGCGCGTTCGAGACTTGGAATTAAATCATCCTCACGCTCCACAAGCCGCATTCCCTTTCCGCCGCCACCTGCCGCAGCTTTCAGCAAAGCCGGATACCCGATCTTCTTCGCGGCATCGAGCGCTTCTTGATCTGTAACTATTTCCTTCGCCGTTCCATCGGGCGTTGGAATGCCAAGCGTTCTTGCCAGCGCGCGGGCATGGGTTTTATCGCCAAGCTGTTCAATCGCTTCCGGCGAGGGACCGATAAATTTCATTCCCGCTTTCGTCACCAATTCGCTGAAGCGGGAATTCTCGCTCAAAAATCCATAGCCGGGATGAATGGCGTTTGCGCCAGCCTTTTTTGCGGCGGAAAGCACCTGCTCGATGTCGAGATACGATTCCTTCGGCGTGTTGCCGGCAAGTGGGAACGCAATGTCGCTTTCGCGAACGAAAAGCGAGCTGCGATCATGCGGTGAGTATGCCGCGCTCGTTGTGTAGCCGCATTCCTTCGCGGAACGAATGACGCGAAGCGCAATTTCTCCGCGATTGGCGATGAAGATGTTTTTAAAGCTCATTGTAATTCCACAATCGTTACCCCCGCACCGCCTTCGCTCGGTTCGCCAAAGCGATAACTGGAAACAAAAGCATGACCTTTCAGGTGCTGAGTTATGCGTCGGCTGAGAGCGCCCGTTCCATGACCGTGAATGATTTCTACCCGTTCCAACCCATGCGCGGAAGCATCGGCGAGAAAACGATCCACTTTGATAACGGCATCGTCGCCATATTCTCCGCGCAGATCGATGCGTTGCTCGACAGCTTCGGCAAGATATTTCGTCGCTTGGGAAATATTTCTTTCCACTTTCTTCTCCTTAGCGGAGGAGCCGGTAACGATTTCAAGCTGCTCCGACTTTGTCCGCATTCTAAGCGAGCCGATTTCGACTTCCACATCGTTGCCTTTCAACGAAAGGACTTTGCCAATCTGGCCAGGACTTGAAATCAGTTTCACATTGGAACCAACTTCGAGCTTTATCTTGACGTTCTGCATGGCGGGAGTTTCCGTCGCAGCCACTTCCTTCAGCAACTGCTTTCTCTCGCTTTCCTGTCGAGCGCGAAGGGAACGGAGTTCCTCCTGCGCCGTTGGCTTTTTTACGACTTCTTTTGCTTCGCGCACGGCACGTTCGACGAATTGATTCGCTTTTTTCAGAATTTCTTCCGCCTCGCCTGTCGCCTTTTTCTTAATGGTGCGCCGAATTTCGTCGGCTTCCAATCGCTTTCGTTCGAACTCGATTTTTGCCGCACGCGCGGCGCCAAGTTCCCGTTCCACTTCGGTTTTCTTCAGTATTGCTTCCTGTTGCAAGGCTTCGAGCGAGGCAGTGAGATCGTCGATACGGGAATTTTTCGCTCCCGCAAGTTTTCGCGCCCGTTCCACGATATTACGGCTCATGCCATAGCGTTCCGCAATATCGAACGCATGGGAACTGCCCGGAACTCCAGCGCGAAATCGAAAGGTGGGAGCTAATGTTTCGCGCGCGAATTCCATCGAGCCATTCATCACGCCTTCGGCAGACTCGGCATACGCCGCAAGACGGCCATAGTGTGTCGTCGCGAGTGTAAAGCAGCCAATCCGCGTCAGCGTTTCGAGAATGATCTGGCCCAAGGCGCCGCCCTCTTCCGGCGCAGTTCCTCCGCCGATCTCATCGAGCAAAACGAAGCTTTCATGCGTCACGGAACGGAGGATTCGAACAAGGGATGTAACATGGGAACTGAACGTGCTGAGATCGTCTGCGATCGATTGCGCGTCACCAATCTCGACATAAATTCCATCGAGCATGGGCATTCGGCTATCGTCGCCGGCGGGAATCAGGAGTCCCGCATGGGCCATAAGCGAAAGCAGGCCGACGGTTTTCAGCAGCACCGTTTTGCCGCCCGCATTCGGGCCTGTTAAGACAACGGTATGAGCTTTGTCTTCGAGTTGGAGTGTCAAGGGAACGGTTTTTTCGCGTCCAATTTTTTCCAGCAAGAGCGGATGGCGAGCGCGCGTCAGAATAAAATGTCGATGGGAATCCTTGTTCTGAATAATCATCGCCGGTTCCTCTGCCACAATGCGAATCGCATAAGCCGCCTTCGCATGGACCGCATCTAAATGGGCGGCCGCCGCCAGCGATGCTCGAAGCGATGGGATCGATTCCCGAATATTGTCGGCAAGAAGACGAAGAATGCGATCGATCTCTCGCTGTTCTGCAAATTCAAGGGAACGAAGATCGTTATTCAGTTCCAAGGTTTCACTTGGCTCGATAAAGACAGTCTGCCCCGTCTGCGAAACGGAATGAATGAAACCGGGAACCCGGCGCTTGTGCTCCACTTTTACCGGCACGACAAAGCGCCCTTCGCGCTGCGTGATAATTTCCTCCCTTGCAAATTCATCTTCCGAAAGCCGTCGGACAATCGAAAGCAGCTTTGCGCGCAATGTCTCCGCTGCACGAAGAAGATCGTGCCGAATTTTCGAAATTTCCGGGCTGGCCGAGTCCCGGATTTTTCCGGCATCGTCGAAGACCGAATCGAAATGCCGCTCGATCAGCTTATCATCGAAAAGCTGACTCGCCGTTTTCCAGAGCAGCGGCGCATCGTCCGTTCGCCGCGAGGAGAATTCCCTCATTCCACGCATCGCTTTCATTGCGGTCAGGAGCCGGAACCCTTCTTCCGAAAGCATCGTGCTCCCTTCGATCTCCAGTTTGCGAAGCGTGGGACCCACATCGCTGAGTCCCGCAAATCGTGGTGCGTCCTCGGCGATGAGGAATGTCCGCATTTCTCGCGTTTCCGCGAAGGAGCGTTCGATCAACGTCACATCCGATTTCGGCTGCAGTTCCCTTGCCAGCGCTTCTTTGCCGGGCGGCGTATGGGCGAGGTTCAGGTGCGAAAGAAGGATCTTATCGAATTCCAGTTCCCTTGCCGCATCCCGAAAATTGGAATGCACCTTCTGCAAAAACTCCTGCGTCAGCCGCGAATGGTATTCCGAGGCTTGCTCGAACTCTTCGTCTCCGAAACAACCGCCTTCGATCATACCTCGACATCTCCCGTGCCGGTCGAAGTATGGAGATAAGGCCGAAGCACCCCGATCAGAAACGCAGCACACTTGATGAGCACCGGATAGATCATGGAACGAACAATCACGTTCGTGGGCGGCAAATGCACAAGCTGAAACAACGCCAGAATCATGCCGAGAATTACCATCGCTCGAATCAATCCCAGAAAAGCTCCCACTAAGCCATCCAATCCTCGCAAGAGTCCCGTCTTCGGCTTGATCAGCCGCTTCACCCAGCTTCCGCCTATCAGCAGCACGATAAACGTCAGCAGGAACCCAATGATCGGCCAAAGCCAGTTCGGACCCACGTGCAATAACGTTCCAACTTTCCAGCCAAAAGCCGAAGCCAGCAGCACAGCCGCGATTAAGACAACGACCGATACCACCATTGCCATCGCGCCGGAACGCCAGCCGCTGTAAGCGGAGAGTAAAAGAAGAACAAGAAGAATAAGGTCAAGGACCACGGAACTTTTAATTACATCGAGGCCAATTGCGCCTTCACGAGTTCCTGCACCAGCTTGCCATCGGCTTTCCCTTTCAGCTCTTTCATCAGGGCCGGCATTACTTTGTTGGCATCCTGCGGACCTGCGGCGCCCGTCTCGGCAATCACCGCCTTCACGCGCGCCTCGACGTCCTCTTTCGACATCTGCTTCGGCAGATAATCCTGAATCACATTCAGCTCCGCGCGTTCTTTTTCCGCAAGTTCAGGACGATTATTCTGATCGTAAAGCTCGATGGCTTCGCGCCGTTTTTTCGCGCTCGACATCAGGATTTTCATTCCATCGTCCTCGGTCATCTCCCGGCCGATTCCGCTTTTTTCGAACTCGATCACGCCTGCCCGAAGACTTCGAAGCGTTTCGGTGCGCACTTTATCGCCCGCCTTCATGGCGGTCTTGAGGTCCTCGTTGATCTTCTCCGCGAAGGTCATGCAGCGTTAGGCGGAAACGACCTTCGGATAGACGCTAACCTTCTGACGGTCCAAACGGAACCGCTCGAATTTCACCACACCATCGGCGACAGCGAACAGCGTATCGTCCTTGGCTCGAAGCACATTCTCGCCCGGATGAAATTTCGTGCCGCGCTGACGAATGAGGATATTCCCCGAGCGGACGAACTCGCCGCCGAACTTCTTCACGCCTAACCGTTGTGCATTGGAATCGCGCCCGTTGCGCGTCGATCCCATTCCTTTTTTATGTGCCATACTCTATGTACTGAGTGCTAAAGTGCTAAATTCTCTGCTTGTCATTCCCGCCAAGGCGCGAATCTATCCGCGTAATCCAGGTTCTTGGGCGTTTTTACCAGCTAATCGCCAGCTCGGTATAACGTGGCGTGTGGCCATTCGTCTTACGATAGCGTTTGCGGCGCTTTTTGTGAAAAACAATGACTTTCTCGCCCCGGACATGCCCGCTGACCGTCGCTGAGGGCATCGAGCTTTTGCCGCCTTTGCCATCGGAGAATAGCACGTTTTCGAGCGAGACAGGAGTCCCTTCGGCCGCGCCTGCCATATAAGGCACGCGGAGCACCTTCGTGCTGTCATCGAGTTTGAACTGCTCTCCGGAAATTTCTACGATCGCGAACATGATAAATAACGAATAACAAGTTAATAGTAACGGATTGCCTGCATGCAACCCTGCCCTTTTTCGGGAAGGCGTTAAATGCCAATTCCATGAAAAAAGTTCAAAACGATCTGCGATTTTCAAAGCGTCAATAAATTTTTGCCGGATTTCCCAAGAACTGCTTCACAACGGCTGTCCATTTCGTCGAAATCCCGTCCTCATTCGTTTCCCACTTCATCTATCCCGTTAAACCCCGTCAAACCCGATTTCTATTTTATTCCTGCAAACTCAAAAAATCCGTGCGGGGGGAATCCATAGTTCATGAACTAGGCGGATTAAAGCCAAATTTCGCCAGTTCAAAATTCATAATTCATCATTTCCATGCTGTAAGAAAGCAACCCGTATTTTCATAATTCGTAATGTTTGTTCGTGATTCCCCCTTATAGGTGCCCATCACAGTATTTTCAAAGATACGAAAGAAAAAGAGCAATGTCAAGCTTTTCCACAATTTTTTCGAAAAAAATTTCAAGTGCATGCTGCGCTATGAATCGCGCTATAAATCTTAAGAACAGGACACTTCAAATCACCACATGTGGTTTAGCAAAAGGAGACATTCTGGAAATGTGGTGGACTCCTGTCGATTCTCCTTGTTTCACTAACGAACACGACATTGTCGTTCCATGACCCAATGAAAAGGTTACTTTTTTCCATTTTGCTACCGGCCGCCCTCTGGGGGCGGCCGGAAATTTCCTATTCCCAAACTATTCCAGGCTTATGGCACAAAGCGGTTTTAGCACAGCCGAATGGTGCTGGGAACGATCACATCATGGACTTCGGATTTTGCGATTCCTCGAATGGCCTATGGTTATCAACCGAGGGACTCATAAGTTCCAGTTCGAACGGCGGAAAAAGTTGGTCTGTCGATTCAAATCTTTTTCCCTCATTTTCGGGAGAGAAATTCAATCTTAATTGCCTTGAATGTACTGCTCCTCATCGGGGATTTTTCCATTCAGATCAATATGCGATTTCAATTTCTCCTTTTGAAATTTCGCAGCAGTACCCGCCGAACATGAATGAAGTAAATGGCGGAGCGTACACGACACTCTCTGAAAAAATGTACGATACGAGTCATGGAGTTCGTTTGGTCTATTGTAAGTTTGGGAATGAATATGCTCGCACGCTCGCGATGATTGCAACCAACGATGGCTGGCAAAGTTCCGCTCTCCGCGGCACCATTTATATCGATTCCAATGCAACCGATGCAAGGATTCCCTTCTATTCCGGTTATCTTGTCGATAGTAACGAAGCCTGGACGGCCAGATTAACGGCCGATACGCATTCGATAACAATGATGCATACGACAAATGCAGGAATGCAATGGGATTCTTTGTTCACATTTTCTGGCACGTTAGAATCGGTTGTCCAGCAATTTTTCGTGAATAAGCAGATTGGAACTGTTTTATTCGAATGCAATTTGAATCCCATCGATTATGTGTATTCCGGCGATTACGGTAAAACATGGCGTATGGATTCTACATTCGATAAAACGTTGTGGCGCATGGCAAATCCTGCACCCGGAATTTTTTGGGGTATGATCGGACAGCAAGGCGATGCTAATGTCGATATTTTTCCGCTTGAGGATGCATTTGGTCAATCGAATATATTTTCACGCAAACTGGCTTATAGTTCCGACACCGGTCATACCTGGATCATAGATTCCAACACGTTCATCGACGATTCCCTGGAAGAGATGCACTTCCTCGATGCGCGGCATGGCTGGATTGCATCTTGGAGTCACGATAGCGAATACGTTTGGTATTACGATGCCGATCATTCAAACGCGAGTGTGGAACATAATTGGGTGAGATACACCAGCGGTTCAATTAGTATTTATCCCAACCCGACACAAACATGGATTACGGCGAGTGGTGCTCAACAACCCGTTTCCATCACCGACGCCCTCGGTAGAAAATGCCCTTGCGCCGAAACCGGAAACACACTCGATGTTTCTCATCTATCTCCAGGTGTCTATTTCGTGAGCAATGCCAGCCAGCATACCGTTTTCGTGAAGGAGTAAATCGCTCCGCGCGGCATGGAGTATTAAATTTCAAAAGTCAATCGTAAGCAACACACCCTCCTTCTCCGAGCGATCGTGAAGCATCGCGGCAGAATCGAATGGAGCGCCGAGCGTCGCACGGATTCGTTCCAGAAGTGCATTGGGAACGCTTTGAGGCGCGTGCAAAGCCATTTCACGCGGCGTGCTCCGAAGAAGTTCCCTCGCGTTCGCGAGCAGCAAATCGAGATGGGCGCTTCCGGTAGAATCTGGAAACCGTTCTAAAGCCGATGCGGGAAAGCGGAAGCGATATTCCTTTCGTTTCGCCGTTCGCTTCACTTCCGATGTATCGATGGACGGCAGGACCAATGTTCCAACCGCTTCAATCACGCCGGTCTGTGCGCCGAATGTCTGAAGCCTCGCCGCAATCTCGTTCTTTGCATGAATATCGAGCTTGTTTATTCCACGTTCCCATTCGGGCATAGCCGTGAGATTGAGCAGGGTATCTGCCTCGTCCGGCATGGTGGTTGAGGGCGGGAACGTAAAGATCGCGAGCGTGTCGCCGACTTTCGTTCCTGATTTAGTGAGCACAAGCTTCGACTCGAAAGCGCGGTCGATGTGGCAGGAAATTGCGATCTGCGGCAGATGATACGATTCTTCGATCCATTCGGAAATAGCTGGCGGCGCACCGATCGTATCGGACATCGCGTAAAGCTTGACATCCGTTTCGACGCGCTCTAACGGCATCCAACCGTTCGGCCCCGAGCTATCGACAATAAAATCGATCTGCGGCTGCACAATCGTTCTGTTTGGGAGCGATTTCGCCGGGATAGGAACGGCATCATCGAATAATAAAATTGCGCTCGACTCTTTCGGTGCAGATAAATCGTACGACAACGCAAGGCCCGCGCTAAAGGAACGATAGGTGGCCAACGGCTGCGTAAGATCGAAATGCGCGTTGAGTTCAGGATGGACGGGAATGGTTCCGATTGCAAAATCCAAAGCAGCAAAAATGCCTGCATGGGTCTCCTGGGAAGCGGGATCGGCAATCGCCACCGGGTTCCCATTCGGATCGTTCTCGTAAATATCGTGGGAGAACGATTGCGAGATCCACGGTCCCGCACGTAACAGGAAGCCGGAACCGTTCCAAGCCGCGCCAATCTCCAGCAGCGCCTTTCGGTCAATCCCGGAAACGGTGTACGCCGGACTATCGGTGAAATCGAAATGCCCAGCAGCATAAACGCCCTCGATACGCGCCACGAGTCCGAAATGATCGCTGAAGAGCGCCGGGTCTGCAACATCGACGCCCAACCCGAACGAGGCGCTGGAACTGTTCCCGTTCCCATTTCCCCCAAATGTATTCAGCACGCCCTGTGTCCGATTGATAAAAAGCGGCCAGCCTAAATCGAACGAAACAACTGGGGCAACCGTGATCGTGGGCGCGGATGTATCGACGCGACCCGCTGGCTGGCCAAATGCCCCGATCGCGGCGGACAAAAACAAGAGGATGATGAACAAGCGTCGCACAGTGCGCCAGTACGAACAAAGAAAAAACCCGCGCGTTCACACGCGCGGGTTTGCAATCGATTCACAAGTCCTGTTATTCTGTTCGGTGCGCAATATTCCCGTTTTCGCCGAAGAGCAAAGCGTTATGCTGATCGGCATAACGAACATCGATCCATCGGCCAGAACCGGCGGTGCTATTGGCCCACGTTGTGCCGCCATCGGTCGATTCCACGATCATGCCGCCGTAGCCAGCCGCCGTGATGGTTCCGTTGCCGTTGTTGTCGATGCCGCCGAGCGCTTCATTGACGGTCTGGATCGTCTTCCACGTATGTCCGGCATCGTCCGTTCGGAGGATGTAACCATGCACATTGTCGTCGAGCGATTGCGCAGCCGCAAAGCCGGTGGTGGCGCTGGTGAAGGTAGCGCGATAAATAATTCCATTCGGCTGATCGGAGGTTCCCGCGTTCCAGGTATTGCCACCGTCGCTCGTCCAGTACGCAACGCCAAAGCGCCCGAGTGCAACGCCGTTGTGGGAGCCGGGAGCGAAGTCGATCGTGTAAATTCCACCATTCGCGGAAAAGACAGTGTTCCACGTCATGCCACCATCGAGTGTCTGGTAAATAGAACCGGATGGCGCGGCGTAGGCGTCAGTCGTCCCAATGTAGCCGGTGTTCGCTGTGGTAAAGGCGACAGAACGAATGAGTTCCGTCTGGTCGATTGCGCTGGCATCGAGCTGTGCCCAGCTCTGCCCGCCATCGGTTGTCTTCGAAATATCACGTTGATCGCCGGCAACGAAACCGGTCGTGCTATTCAGAAACGAGATACCGTAAATCGAGCCGGTCATGGACCCGCTGAAAACCGGAGCGTTGCCCTCATTCGTCCAGGTGTTTCCATCGTCGGTCGTCTTGACGATCACGCCGGTGATTCCGGCTGCAAATCCTACCGAGGAATTTAGAAATTGACCAATAATGAGATTATTGGACGTTCCGGAGGACGAATATCCCCATGTGCCGGTAGGCGTGGTCGTCGGGCTGCTGGGATTGGAGCGGCAGCTTACAAGCGTCACTGCGGCAAGGATCGATAGAGAAATGTTACGAAGGTTCATAAAATCATCAAATACATTGGTGAATAACTGCTACGATAACGAATCAGTCCCCCCGGCCTGACAGGTCGCAGGAGTTTTTTTAATGCGAACGCCAGTAGAGCAGAATCAATAGTAAGGTTGGGGAAAATGAAATTAATGTAACGCCCCCACCGGAAATAAGAGTTCGAAACTTCGGGTTCCGAACAGCGAAAAAGCCCGCGCGAACGAGAGGTGTCGCGCGGGCAATTCGAGCTCTATCTTGAATTTAATTCCTATCGCGTAAGCCAATAAAGTTCTCCATCTTGTGCTACAAATAAAACATGATGTAAATCTCTTGCGGCAATGCAATTCCACCACGGACCACCTTGACCGATAAATGATGGCGTCCGATTAGTCCACGCAACGGAGCGATTCACGGTCTCGAGAATGGAATTGGTCTCATTGAGCGCCCATGCTTCTCCGCCGCCAGCTGCATAAACAGCAATGAGATTGGTATTTCCGGCCACAGAATACTGTTCCCAACCGCGTCCCATATCTGTACTCCAGAATGCGCTGCCTGAAGAGATCGCCACTGCGTCATAGGCCGTTCCTGAAGAGGGATCGAGCGATACTTTAATATAGTTCGATGTGCCCGACGAATTATCGTTCCAGGTATTTCCCATGTCCATGGTTGAAAAATCGCTCCCAGAATCTCCAACAACGACCGCATATTGCCCCATCGAATTGCTGGTTGCTATGGACTTGAGTGGATGCGGCGTTTGCTTCGCCAAATTCCAGGTCGCTCCTGCATCGGCGGAGACGTAAATAATGCCATTATTTGAAGTATCGATACCAACGCAAATGGCATGAACGCCGTCAGAAAGGAATTTTACGTCTTCGAGAACACTGGAATTCGGGGGATGAAAGAAATTCGGCTGACCCCAATTCCCGCCGGAGTTGGTCGAGCGAATAATCATTCCCCCATTTATGGAACGTCCTCCGACAGCAATGCCAATCCCTACATTGTTAAAACTGATCCCCAAAAGATCGTCGTAAATCCCGCTGTTTTGAGTTGTCCAAGTCATTCCGCTGTCATGTGAGGCTGCCAGCGAGCCATATATGCCCGATGCATAGCCATCTTTCGGATTTGGAAAGCAGACCGCGTACGTCACCGGCAATAACTTCCCAGACGTTTTCACGAATTGCACATTCGTGGTATCACCATTTTGTGCCTGTGTAACGGTATCGGTATGCTCGTACCACCCTCCTTCGTGGAAGCGGGCTGCGACCTCTGCTGGATCAAGAGCACGATGCAAAATCATGACTTCATCGATGGAACCCTGGAAAAAATTCTCACGATTCGGGCTACCGCCAATCAAAAGCGAAGCAAGGTTATCAAGTTCTGGCTCCAGTGCGGCGTCGCTGACGTGATCCTCTAATACACTATCGGTATAAAGGGATGCACCAGCATGGGCATCGACGACTAATGTCAGCATGTGCCAGATGTTATCGCATACGACAAGATTGGGCGGAACAATAGCGTTCCCGCTCCAAGATGCATTACTGGGATTGTCCGCACTCGTAATATTTGCCCACGCCCACTTCGAAGTAACACCCGGTTCAAAAGCCTTATTCATACCAAGCTGATATCCAGGGTAAGATCCATCTTCGGGTCCCTTTGCTACAACGTCAGAAAATGTGACGTCGGGAGTTTTTATCCAAGCGGTAATCGTAAAGGAATCTCCTCCAGTAAAATCTAAATCGGTTTTGTTTGCAACTTCGACCGGTGCTTGCCCATTAAGAACGAGAGCATGATTTGCATTGCCGAACCTATCTGGACCGTAGGCCGGAGTGGAAGGAGTTCCGACGAAGGCACCATCGTGTCCATTCCCTGTCACATCGTTCAAGTTTCCATCGAAAGGCCAAAACGCAACCGTATCGGAACTGCTTATGGAAGGTCCTGTCAAATGGTCCCGGCAGCTCGAAAGCACCATAAGGGAAATCGCGGCGAAAAAAGAGAGGAGTGTTAGCTTCATGGTCGGTTATGAAAAATGAAAATAAAAACAGGGACAAGACGGTTCTCGCGGAATAATCCTGACAGCCTGACTGAGATGGATGGAATTATTGTAAGCATTTTTCGAATGGATTCAGGAATGTCAGGTTTTTACGCCCGTTTGCGTCTTCCCGATAATTCTACTGGAATTTTTCTTGCAGGGCAGCACCAATGGTGACCCTCGGAGGTTCGAACGTGGCAATGGCAGTAACCGAAGCAGGCGAAGTGGTCGAAACGCGCGAAGATATTTTGCGCGCAGCTTTCGATGCATTTCTTGCTGGCGATACCACCGCATTCGCTCTTCTTTACAGCGAACTCAATCCGCGGCTTTCGGCCTATTGCTACAAGCTCATGCCCGCAAATGCCGATGACTTGATGCAGGAACTCTGGGAGCGGGTCATCACGATGAGAACCACAAGAACCCCCGCCTTTTCAAGGCGGGGGCAGGGGGTGGTTAATCCGGTGGCGTTTCTCTTTCGAATGCTGAAAAATCTAGCGATCGATCATCATCGAAGGTCGAAAGATTATTTCTCTTTGGATGAGG
>DASYAJ010000538.1:0-1889 GCA_036501405.1 Kapaibacterium sp. (SeqCode) | reverse complement strand
GAGAATTCCGACGGGAAAGTTAATAATAATTCCACAATTCGAATGCACATCATTCCAGCAAGGCCCAACAATGGCAAAACGGTAACTCTGAATTTTAATAGGAACTTACCTCCTCCGCCTCCTTCCCCACATATTAATATGGAGCAAATGGAGAACTCGCTCGACATGAGCAATCTCATCCCCATCCGCGTCGTTAATAATAAAAATCCCGATCATCCGAACGAGTTGATCTTCTGGTACGATGCGACGCCGGAAGTGGAAGCGGCATTGCCCCCTTTCCCGGCTTCGGTTCCACCCGTTGCAATGAAGGGTATTTCGGTCTCGGTCTATCCAAATCCGACGAATGGCCTTGCGAAGGTGCATTATGAACTTGCCAATGCTCCGAAAGCACATTTCACGATGCGTAATCTTCTTGGTCAGGTTGTGATGGATGGCGGCTGGTCAGCAGATGCGACTGGCGATGAAGCGCTCGATCTATCTCAGCTCCCGGCAGGCGTCTATCTTCTCGTTACGACGACGGAAAACGGGGACCGAGATGTCGAGCGCGTGGTAGTAGCGAAATAAAATAGGGTTTTTATCGCATCCTTGAATGTGGGAATCCAGAAGGCGTCGGACACGCCAGAAATGGATTCCCGCATTTACGATAATGATAAATAGAAGAATCGCACTTCCATAGAAACCGTTGTGTTCTTCTGGTGATGAAAAAAGTCCTCCTCGCCATTTTTTTAATCATTCCCTTATTCGCGAATGCCCAAGGCTATCGCGGCCGCGATTTCTGGATTGCGTTCCCGCAGAATGCTGTGAATGAGAGCGGCAAAACGCTCTCCTTTACGCTTTTTATCTGCGCAGAACAGCGCACTTCGGGGACGATCATCAATCTCGCAACGAACGATACGCAGAAATTCGAACTCGAATACGGTTCCGAAATCGAGTGCAATGTCGATACCGCGGTTCAAATGCTGGCGAGCGAAACCTTTGAAAAGAAATCGGTCCATATTATGAGTGATGGCGATATTTCTGTTTATGTTATTTCCCATCGTCCTGCAACCACCGATAGCTACATGGCTATCCCGACGGATAAACTCGGAACAGAATACATCGAAGCGGGCTATACCACGCTGCAGAATGGCGACGAAAGCTTCGCTTCTCAACTGGCGGTCGTTGCGACGCAGAATAATACACTCGTGACGTTTCACCTTACTGGCCGCAGCAAGTTTGGGATCGATTCCGGCCGCAATGTGGAGATCGCGATGCAACAAGGCCAAACGTTTCTTATGCAAGGCGATTCGAAAGGCGATCTTACAGGAACGACGGTCACTTCCACGAAACCGTTTGCCTTTTTTAGCGGTCACTCGTGCGCACAGGTCCCCAGCGATGCAAGCTTTTGCGATATCTTGCTCGAATCGGAACCACCGCAAACGGACTGGGGAAGGCAATTTATCGTTCCGAAAATCGAAGGAAAGAATTTTTCAGTTGTCCGCATTATTGCCGGGAGCGATTCTACGCGCGTCTTCCTCGATGGTAAGCCCTACCGGTTGCTACGAAAAACCTCCGATTACTGCGAGATCGATACACTTCATTTCGATGCAATCGTTTCGACTTCGAAGCCATCGCTTCTTGCGCAATACTGCACCAGCACCGATATGCTGAAGACGGGTGACCCTTTCATGCTCTTTATCATCCCAACGGAACGATTCCTTACCGAGACGACCACTGCAACACTTATCCACGGAGCTTGGAACCATTACTTGAATATCGTCCTGCCCGATTCTGCGCTAAAGACCCTCCGCATCGACGGAACCTTTGCCGGCTTGAACGGCGTCTATCCATCTGGAATCAAATTGCTTCATGCGACGAAGCTCCCTGCCGTGAAGATGACCGTTCTCACG
>DASYAJ010000537.1:0-5510 GCA_036501405.1 Kapaibacterium sp. (SeqCode) | reverse complement strand
CGGACACGCTCGCAGTCGCGGTCGATAATCGAGGCGATGGTGAACTCGATCTCAATGCCGCGAGCACGCTTGGAACGAATCCAGATTTTAGTTTTCTTGGGATTCGTCCGCAGCCAGGGCCAACGATTATCCTTCCTCCGGGCGATTCGGAATATGGATTTATTATGTTCGTTCCGAGCACCAGCGGACCGGACACGTCGCTGTTCACACTCGGATATGCCAACACTGCTAACGGTGATGGCGATACCGTGCTCGTCTTTTTTGGGGTTGGGGAGGTGCGGGACGAAGTTAGCCAGAATATGCCCGTTCCTTTTTCGATTGACATTTCTCCCAATCCATCGCAAAGCGTTTCCAGCGTTTTCATTTCGGGCGCGGAAGGCACGACCCGTCTTACGCTCATCGATGCGCTGGGAAGAGTCGTTCAGGAGAAGAGCGTTTCCGGTTCCCAAACGAAGGTCGATGCGAGCTTGCTTTCGAACGGATGGTGCGTTCTTCGTGCTTCCAGCGGGCAGCGCACGGTGACTCAAACGTTCAACATCTTCCATTAGTCGGGCGAAACATTCGTATTTTTGCGCGAATGCTTTCGAAAATCATCGCGAAGCTTGCGCTCGCCCAGCGGCAATTGCTGCACCGGCTCTACATCAGTTCCAAAATGGAGCGCGATGTCACGCGCGAGTTCCATAAGCTCTATTATTATTCGAACGTTGCCGGGAAAACCTGGAGCGATACCTGGTGGATGGGAACTCAAGTCCTGAAATGTCCGCTCGACCTTTGGATTTATCAGGAAATCATCCATAGAACGAAGCCCGATCTTATCATCGAGACAGGAACCTATAAAGGGGGCACCGCGCATTTCTTTGCTTCGATGTGCGAGCTGATGGGAACTGGCGAAGTGATTACGGTCGATATTGAGCCGCTTGCGAACCGACCAGAACATCCGCGCCTCACCTATCTTTCCGGCTCATCGACCAGTCCGGAAATCATCTCGAAAATCGAAGAACGAACGCGAACGAAAGCATCCGTGCTCGTCATTCTCGATTCGGATCACAGCGAAGCGCATGTGCGAAACGAACTGGAACTCTATGCGCCATTTGTGACGAAAGAGAATTACCTTATCGTTGAAGATACGAATATCAACGGGAATCCAGTTCTTTCCGAATCCGGTCCCGGTCCGCATGAAGCTATTGACTATTTTCTTCCATCACATCCCGAATTCACCATTGATCGCTCGATGGAAAAGCTGCTCATGACGTTCAATCCTGGCGGCTATCTGCTTCGGACGAAGCGCTAAACCTGTTCCAACTGCTCTTCCAAAAGCTGACGTTTATAAAGCTCAAAATAGGAACCTTCCGATTCGAGAAGTTCCCCATGCGTACCTTTCTCGATGATGCGGCCATGGTCCAGCACGATAATCGTATCGGCTTCGCGTGCCGTAGAGGTGCGATGACTGATAAGAATCGTGGTTGTCGGAGTGGAACGGTTCCTCAAATTCGATAAAATGCGTTCCTCCGTTGCCGTATCGACAGCAGACATTGCGTCATCGAGCACGAGGACCTTCGGGTTCCTTGCGAGCGCACGCGCGATGGCCGTCCGTTGCTTTTGTCCGCCGGAGAGGGTAATACCGCGTTCGCCGACCATGGTCTGGAACTCTTCCGGAAATTCGATGACGTTATCGTAAATGTCAGCGGCACGAGCTGCTTCTTCCGTTCCGAGCGGCGAAGGCGGCACGAGCTTCGGAAAACCAATGGCCTGATCGGTTACGGTCGTTCCCAGCAAGCGGCCTTTCGTATCCCACCGTTCAGTCTCGCGGGTTCCGAAAGCGATATTCTGCGCAATCGTTTCTGAGAATAGGAACGGTTCCTGCGTCACATATCCGATTTGCGAACGCAGCACTTCGAGCGGGATTTCTCTCAAATCGTGCCCATCGATTGCAATACTGCCTTCCGTCGGGTCGAAAAGCCGCGCCAGAAGATTGACGAGCGTCGTTTTGCCCGATCCGGTCCGCCCCATTATCGCAATCGTCGATCCTTGCTCGATGCGTAGGGAAATATCGTGCAGCACCGGCTGCAATTCCGGACGATAACGGAAGCTCATATTTCGGAACTCGATTTCGCCACGCAGTTCCGAAATCTTCCAGTCTGTCCTTAGCGTATTTTCAATTTCCGGCTTCGTTTCGAAAAGCTTCACCAGCCGCGCCATACTCGCAGAGCCGCGCTGGATCATATTCGTCACCCAGCCGACCGCAATGAATGGCCACGTCAGCATTCCGAGATAGATGATAAAATCCGAAAGTTCCCCGACCGTCATCTTATGATTGATGATAAGTCTTCCACCGACGAGAAGCAGAACAATCGTCGAAAAACCCATGAAGCAGAAAATTACCGGCTGCATGAGTCCCTGCGTTTTCGCAAGCTTCATATTCTTATCGAAGTAACCTTTTGCAAGCCCATTGAAAATCGAAGTCTCATAAGCTTCACGCACGTATGCCCGGACGATTCGAATTCCCGAAATGCTTTCCGTCGTACGGCCCGTCATCGTTGCGAAATGCGTTTGAACCGCGCCGAAGAGCGGATGAACTTTTTTACCCAAATAATAAACTCCCAGCGACATTAACGGTAGCGGAAGCACCGCGGCGATAGCCAGCGTCGGAGAAAGCCAAAGCATGAAGCTGAATGTTGCAAGAAACGTCGTCAGCGTATCGGCGGTGTACATAATGGAAGGTCCGACGAAAAATCGCACCGCTTCGATGTCATTCGTGGCATAGGCCATGAGTTCCCCCTGCGGCGTATTCTGAAAAAATCGCATTGAGAGCCGCTCGACATGTGCCAAAAGATCGTTCCGCAAATCGTTCTCGATCAGCCGGCTCGCCACGATAATATTCTGCCGAACGAGATAGTACAGAAAACCGCTCACGAATGCCAGAGCGACAATAATTCCGGCCTGCCCGAGAATGGACACCGGCGTAGCGGTCCCATTTCGAATCGTATCGATCCCATTGCCGAAAAACGGCACCCACACTGCCTGCGCAATGCTCGAAAAAATGACGAGCACGGTCCCGCGAATATACATTCCCTTGTACCGCACGAAATAAGGCTTGAGCCGAAGAAGAGCTTTCATTGTTCGTTGCAACAACAGATCCGGCAAAACCTTTTCTTTCTTCTTATTTTCAGAGACATACCACCGAATTTTATAGTGTGTGTTCAATGCGTTTTCATTTTTCTCTTCTCACAGAAAGAAAAAAGCTCGTTTTAATTTTCTCAAAGACATAAATCGCTCTTACGCATAAACATCATAAATGTTTCAACGTTTTTGCAAAAAATCTTATTTTTTTTGTAGTAAACACTACTTTAGCTTGCCCTTAGAAACAAGTGGGGCCGCACACACCCATATTGAGCAAAGTGGGTGAATTTGCGTCCACTTGCTTTTTCAGAAAAAATTTCGTATATTGAGGATTTCGTAGCATCATGATTCCATCGATTTTTAAGAAGAAAATAGGAACGAACGTTTTTTCGACCAGCGCAGAAGAAGCCTCATACGTGGGAACTCACTTCTTCTACTTCTCTGCCGCAGATCTGCCTGCCGGTACCTATTATTACCGAATAGAGTTCCCAGCCGGCGTCGTCATTCAAAACAAGACCATGCTCGTGGTGAAATAACACTTCTCTGCGGTGTGCCTTTGGGCACACCGCACTGTTTTATGCGAAACTTCATTCGGAGATACTATTTTTTTTCTGTTTTCTGGATTGGCATCCTATTGGGGAAGAATGCCTTGGCACAAACATTTCCATTTTGGACGAAGATAGCCACGTTCCCACAAGCAGCGGTTACGGATGTATTTTTTTTCGATCCTTTTCATGGTTTGGTTGCTCTTAATTTCGGCTATTCGAACGTCGATAGCGTCAATATTTTTTATACGAGGGACCAGATTACATGGCTGAAAGCCATCGCCCCGCCTATTGGCGAAATCCATGCTATTCGAGAAATAGGTGGGAAACTTTATGCCGCCGTTAATGCGCCCGATCTTCTTGTTTCTTCCGACAGCGGAGTGACGTGGAATTTTTCTGGGCTCGAAATGGACAGCGCTTGGGATGTCTACCAAGATGGCTTTGGAAATATTCGAGTTCTTAATGGAACGCAATTTTTTGGGGCCACATTCGCCCGTGTCGATAAATTTCATTGCCTTGCTTCCGGATTAATGGGAGACTTTCTGTCCGGAGACGGTGGAATTACATGGTTCCCTAAGACGATCGGACTCGATCCGCCAGGATTTAGTAATTATGGAGACACCTGTAACCATGTTCTTTTATATCACAATGTGGACGGGTACGTGTACGCATCCTCTGATAATGGTTCCACATGGCAACCGCGCGGCCCTTCTTTTGAACCTGAGTCGAATAATTGGATTGGTTATCCAATTATGGAAGGGACAAATAGTACTATTTATATCAATACCATAAAAGGTTTTAATCGAACGACGGACTATGGCTTGACATGGGAACCAAATGTATTCTTCATCAATCTTATTTCTATTCATTTTTCTGTTTTTGGAGGGCTTGGTCAAAATGTCGTGCTCGGTACGAAAGGGAGTTCAGGTGTGCAATATTGGAGTGACATTTGGATAACAACGACCGGCGGCGATGGGACCCTTAGCGATCCAATTAATCTGCCGGACAGCCTGCCTGGTTCTGTTATTTCCAACGACACCATTTATGTTACCAGTGGATGCGGTCCAAAACTCCTTCCGATTCCAATCCTCGAGCAGGCGGCCGATAGTATTTTTATTCGAAGTTCTATTATCAGGAATGATTCCGATGAATTTTCCCTCTCTGGAAACGATCAATTTTTCTTGCGTTCCAATTCAAACGATACGCTGTGGGTTCGATACATGCCTTACTCGAATCCTGAAGTGAGAACTGCTACACTTCAATTTCACAATTCCTGGCGCTGTTCGGATTGGACAGAGACACGAATGATTATTGTGACGACTCCGCCTTCGGCCTTTGCCTTTGCGCCAGCGCGAATGACGGGAACATGCAGTTTGGTCGTGGATTCGGCACTCTTTTCCATCGATTCCTGCCAATCGCTCGCGCTTTCCAGCATACAAATTGTAGGAACGAATAGAATCTCGTTTTTGGGAACGCTTCCCGATACCATACGGAGCGGTTACCAGACTTCGCTCGCCTTTCAATTCGATCCGCGCGATACGATTGCAGACGATTCTGTCCATGTAGAAATAAAGGGGAGGTATATTGGCACAAGCATTCCGTTCGATACCATCATAACGATTGCATACCAGGCATTGGGAGCCGTCCCACAGCTTAGTTCCGATAGCAATATCGATTTTGGTGCGTCGCAACGGTGCGTAAATTCCGGTTCCCTCGATACCATCCTCACATTCACGAACTCCGGCTGCGCGCCGGATACGATTACTGCGGCACAATTGAGTGGGGAAGGGTTCCTCATTTCGCATGATTCGCTGCCCATTATTGTGCAGTCGGGAGATTCTGCCA
>DASYAJ010000536.1:0-4489 GCA_036501405.1 Kapaibacterium sp. (SeqCode) | reverse complement strand
ATGCAGAAAGTGTAACCGTTCCCGTGCGACCGTCGAACGAATTAACAAAGGTGGGAACGCCGCTTATTTTACTCCAGGCAAGTCCCGTGAGCCACGAAGGATTATTATAAGAATCGCTGCTATAAACACCGTTCGTAACCGTAGCAGCATTGCCGGATGTGCTATTCGAAATCGTTCCGCCATTCGCAGTCAACGCAGAGATAATGTGGCTTCCGGCAGAAGAGGTATTCGCAATCGTCGTTGCATCGCCGGAGTTTGTGACATCGCCGTTAAGGTTCGAGCCAGAGAGATTCGCTGCGTTTGTTGCATTGGTAGCATTCGTTGCGCTTGTCGCTGTAGCGGCATTGCCGGATGTGCTATTCGTAATCGTTCCACCATTTGCAGTGAGTGCAGCGATAATGTGACCACCTGCGGCGGACGTATTGGCAATTGCAGTTGCGCTTTGCGTTCCGGTGACGTCACCAGAAAGATTTCCGGTAAAGTTTGTGGAATTTCCTGCGATGTTTCCAGAGATATTGGCATTCAGCGTATTCGAGGTGCTATTCCATGTTGGGCCAGAAGATAATTGGCCGGAACCATTCGTGACAACCATCGTGGAATTGCCGCTGGCAGATGCGAGGTGTGGAGTGGTCGTCCCATTTACGGTAAGATTCTGACCTACTGTGGCATTTTGGGAGACGGTTGAGTTACCCGTCACTGTTTCATTGCCACCGACAGAGGAATTTCCATTGATAGAAGCATTCCCGCTCACCGTAGCATTGCCGCCGACGCTCGAATTTCCGCTAAGCGTTAAATTCCCGCTTTGCGTCGTGTTTCCTGCTTGAGTAATATTTCCATTGAGCGTTACATTGCCATTTTGCGTTGAATTTCCGTTCTGCGTCGAATTTCCATCTTGCGTGAGCGTTCCATTGACCGTTTGATTCCCATTGACGGCCAGATTCGAATTGATGCTCGTACTGCCGTTAATCGTGGTTGTCCCATTAATAGTGGCGCTGCCGAGCGTTGCACTGCCACCGACCGTCAATGTATGGGAGCCGGAGACAGTCACATTTCCAAACGTGGAATTTCCCGTAACCGACAGATTCCCTCCAATACTGCCGTTGCCCCCGAAAGAACCATTGCCACCGAAAGAGCCATTGCCACTGAAGGAGCCATTGCCACCGAAGGAGCCATTTCCACCAAAGGAACCATTGCCGCCAAAGGAGCCATTTCCACCGACACTGGCATTGCCGCCGATGGTTGCATTCCCATTCATGCTACCATTGCCCGAGATATTGAAATTGGCGCCGCTCTGGAGCGTTGTCTGATTATTGATGTAGGAAGTGGCCTGGACTTGGCCGCCACCGGAGCCGCCGCTTCCGCCGCCATTGAGGCTGAGCATGATGGCACGTGTGATGGGATCGTAGTCCAACTGAAGGCCATTGCCGGCCACGATATTGAGATTGGAACCGTTCCCGGTAATCTTCTGGCCATTCACCGAAATGGAACCGACATAATCGGCGGCGATCTTTTGCGCGGTGATCGAGCTATCGGCTACCGTCATCGCGTAGGGCGAGGCCGTGAGTTGCGAAAGAGACGAGAGTTCCACACCGTTAATGGCCACGCCGATCCAAATCGGCTGACCAAGCGTCGCCGAAGGGGGCAACGGCTGTCCTGAGCCTAACAATACGGAGAAGACACCTCCATGCGATTGGACCGAAAATGTGTCGGACCAAATCGGGGACGATTGGCCTTCGGCGTCGGTGTAAAACCGGACGGCGATCTTTTGGGGACCGTCCTGAACGGGCTCGCCGTCGGGTCCTGTCAGCAATCCCTGATAGCTGAGGACGCGCGGCACGTCCGGTTGTGAAGCTGTTTGGGCGAAGCTTGTTTCGGAAAAAATAAGTAACGCGAGGGAAAGTGTGACGAACGTCAGCAGATGTTTCATAATTATTATCTTCGGCCATTATGGCCGATTTTTTTCTTAAAAAAGCGCAAAAGAACGGACCACCATGCCGTCGCAACCACGATCGGGGGCGTGTCAGTCATTTAGACCAAATTCTCGCAGAACGCAGGATATCGCAACCAGCGCCTTTCGCACTCTTCGCATTCGCAGGCGAAAAGAAGGCTTTTGCTAGAATTCACTGCAAAGATACGCAATTTTTTGGACTGTGCTTTGAATTTCATTTTTTTCATTGTTGTACCAACTATTTTTCATGATTGAATCAACGATATTCTTACAATTTTTTTGGCCGGGATTCGTTAAGCTAAATTATCGGTTTCATCTTGCTATAGTTTTCCATTATTGAAAATATGCGTAAAATCGACCAGTTCTCTTTGTTTGCCATTGTTCTTGCATTTACATTCGGAAGCTCGTTTGCTCAGGGCACCAAAACGGAAGCCTCGAAGACCGAAAAATCGAGTATTGTTGTGCCACAAGCAACGCCAGCGGTGACCTTTCACAAGATCATGATGCGCGTTCCACCGAATGCCGCGATTTCCTATATCAAGGGGAAAAACGATAAAACCCTTTCGGACGAGAATACCATGGGCGGAACTCAGTACGATTGCGGCCATCCGACTAACGAAGAACAATACATGCTCGAGCTAATCAATCGCGCTCGGGCTAATCCGGCCGACGAAGGGGATAGCATTGCGGCTACCACCAACTCCACGATTCTTTTTCAGTTTCAAAACCAGGCTCCGCCGACAGCCAGCCAGGTGAAATCCGAATTGGCGACCTATCCCTCGCGTCCGCCTTTGGCATTTAATCCCATTTTGATTCAGATTGCGCGTGCGCATGATCAAGACATGCTGGCTAAGAATTATCAAGGGCATACCGATAGCCAGGGTAACGATCCATTCCAGCGAATGACCAACGCCGACTATAAAACCTGGGATGCTGCCGGGGAAAACGTATTTGCCTATGGCAGCGATGCAGATGAAACCCATCAGGAGTTCCTTTGCGATTTCGGAAACTATCCTGACATTGGTCATCGACACAACATCCTGAATTTTGCCCCAACCGACTCGATTTATAATGAGATCGGCATTGGCGCAATCCACGGGGGAACGGGACTTCCGAACGTCGGAACGATGATAACGACGGAAGATTTCGGACGCACACCCGCGCATTTTTACGTCACGGGCGTCGTCTACAGCGATTCGAACCAGAATAATTTTTACGATATTGGCGAGGGTGATACAGGAATAAAGATTACGGTATCGAGTGGTTCCTCGGACTATGCCATTAGTTCCGGCTCGGGTGGATACGCGATTCCGATGAATTCCGGATTTTCGGGCAGCGTGACCGTCACGGCTTCTGGCGGCCCGCTTTCAAGTCCGATAATGCAGACAGTCTCTGTCGATACGGAAAATGTGAAAGTAGATTTTATTCTTCCCCTGACCGTGAGCCCGCCTGGTAACGTTACGCTCGTTTCGCCCCCGAATGGCTCGACGACAAAAGATACGGTGAACTTTAGCTGGGAGGGACCTGCCGGTTCGACCATCTCGAACTATCTCGTTCTGGTTTCGAAGAATTCGGCACTGACGAAGCCCTTTGTCATCAAGGACACGCTCATCGGCACGGTCACCACAGACACAGGATCGCAAGATCGGCTTTTGCCAAACACAACATATTATTGGAGCATCTTAGCTCAAAACCAAGGCGGCTGGAGCGCACCGAGTACAATCTGGAGCTTTAAGACGCCCGGTTCGGCGTCGGTTGGTGAATTGCCCATTGACCAGAGTGCCACCTATTTTTACCCGAATCCTGCAAACAGCAATGCGAAGCTTTCCTTTACATTGGACGCGCCGAGCGATGTTTCCTTCACGCTCTTCACAAGCGCGGGAGCTGAGGTCGAATCGGTCGAGCTTGGGATGCTGCCGGCTGGTGCGAATACGCTGGAACTCGATGCTTCGAAGCTGGAATCTGGCGTCTATGAATGCAAACTGACCATGGCAGGACAGACGCGTATGGCGCGGCTCGTGGTCGTGAAATAAGAGCAGTTCGCGTGGCGCAGTTCGCGTGGCGCAGTTCGCGTGGCGCAGTTCGCGTGGCGCAGTTCGCGTGGCGCAGTTCGCGTGGCGCACGCGTCCTCACCTGCGATCCACTTGCGGAACTTCACTTTTGTGGTTCCTCACCATCCTTGGACAGCCGTAGAGCGGGCGAGAAGCCTGCTCTACGGAATACTAACGAGTTCCAATCGGCTCGGCCATATCGGCTGTGTTGCGAGCGGTAATGTTCGCTGCGATGGCATTCAGTTCCTGCTGTTCCATGTCGTAGGTCGCCTGATCGTCTGCTTCGGCGACTTCGGAATTGTCAAGGTCGTCCGAGACGTAGCGATGGCTCGAAATGACGAGGCTATCGTCGATCGAGGAAAGGTCATATTCATTGCGAAATGTGACCTCCTCGGTACCGTTGATCGCAGGAACCGCTTCATAAGTCACGATTTTTCGCTGTAAAACTTGATCGAGCTGGCGTCCTTTCGAAAAATTATATTCCGCAATT
>DASYAJ010000535.1:0-2176 GCA_036501405.1 Kapaibacterium sp. (SeqCode) | reverse complement strand
TGATCACTTGAAGGTCGTAAGGAATATCAATAGCTTTGGAACCAAAGTAATAAAAACGTTCGGAAAGAAGAGCGTTCTTACCTCCTAAATCGGTGGGTATGTTGATGGCATTATGAACCCCTTTTCTCTGCAAGGGCCCAGTTTCCTGGCTGAAATCATAGATGCAATCACCAACCCAACGGGGCGGATCACTCGATCTTAAATCCGGTAGCTTTTTCGGTGCATGTTCAGCAACATAGCTATCGTACTCACTGAGACTCATTTTATTTGTGACTTCCATCGCATAGACTAAGCGTCCTTTGTAACTGTTCCCGTATTCATCAAAAACGTTTTTAGAACCGACACACAACCCAATCGCCAACGCACGCGGTTACGCGTCGTATTACGGGCTTGCAAATTACTAGGCTACAAAATCCATAAAATGGGTTTGGCGCTGCCCCGTCATCTGTCGGTATACAATAAGTGATTAATTTCATCCTTCGTCCTTTACAATAATTTCCCCTGCTCCGCTCCCATACCCTCTACCGCCGCGCGCTTGAACGTACAGCGACTCAGCGTTAAATCCGGGAACCGGGGGCGTTCGGTTCCCGCAGTTCCCCGCTCCGGAGGAGCGCAATCTTTGTAGCCCCCGGTTTCAACCGGGGGGTGAGATTCGTAAAACAAATCATAGCACCGTAGGAGCGGCATATTATTCGGCGGGGAATATGTCGCTCCTGACGGAGCGTTACGTTCGTTGTGCTCGCCACACCGTGGGTTGAAACCCACGGCTACAAATATTTCGCTCCTAACGGAGCGGAAATCGTGCTCGCGGAGAATGTGGAGATTGTCGCCGAAATCGAGTTTGTTCACTAATAGGTGCCTATCACTTAGACTACTAATATACGACAAAATAATTCTCACTCCGGTGGTTTGCATATTTTGCAGGGGGTGTAATACTTTTTTGCTTCGGAAAGTGGGATCGCGATTTTGGATTTGGAGAGGAATCGGCAGGAATCGCGGTGGTATTTGCTTCCCTTCCGTGTGATATAGACAATGGGATCTTTTTTGGATTTTGTGGTGTCCGGGTTCTGCGCGGTCATGGAAGAGGCCGCGAAGAGGAATACGAGCGAAAGAAGAATTGTGCGAAGCATGACCCAGGGAAAAGAGGATGAGGAATTATTTGGTTCCGGACAACATCGTGTTTAATCGACACCCCCCCCTCGGCGCAGCATTGGTGCGCCTTGCCGCTCCCGCGAGCGGGAGTGGAGCATGATGGCTTCGTTCTTTGAAATCTAACTGATCGATTTCACGTTTTCTACTAAAATGACAGCTACATTCCGTATTCAACGCTACAATCCTGAAAAGGACACCAAGCCGTATTTCAAGGATTACACGCTCACCGATCTCGATCCGACCTTCCGCATACTCGATGCGCTGCACGAGATCAAGTGGAAGATCGATGGCACGCTGACGTTCCGGCGCTCCTGCGCGCACGGCATGTGCGGCTCGGACGGGATGCGTATCAATGGCCGGAACGGTCTTGCTTGCGCGCTGCTGCTCAAGGATGTGAACACGAAAAAGCCGATCGTGATCGAGCCGCTTCCCTTTTTGCCGATCATCAAAGATTTGGCGGTCGATCAGACGGATTTCTTCCGCAAGTACGAGATGGTGAAGCCGTATCTCATCACCCAGACGCCGCCGCCGGAGAAAGAGCGGCTGCAATCGCACGAGGACGCGGAACTTTTGATGGAATCGACGAAGTGCATCATGTGCGCTTGTTGCACGACGAGCTGCCCTTCGCTGTGGTCGAACGAGAACTATTTGGGACCTGCCGCGATCTTAAAAGGTTACCGCTTCGCTTTCGACAGCCGCGACGAAGCGCCGGAAGAGCATTTGGAGCCGATGGATTCGCCGGATGGCGTCTGGCGCTGCCACACGATTTTCAACTGCGTCGAAGCCTGTCCGAAGGATATCAATATCACCTGGCATATTTCGCAGGTGAAGAAAAAATTGGTGAGCTTGGAACTCTAATTTCGTTTGGGAACGAGCGCGGCACTGTAGAAGCGCCCGGAATCGGTCGTCGTCAGCGTGAACTGGTTTGGGTCGGCATTCCAGGTGACGATGCGGTAGAAATTGTGATAATCCTGCAAGGGGTTCCCAAGCGCTTTCTCGGTTGCACGCCGCAGCCGGGCGAACG
>DASYAJ010000534.1:0-2889 GCA_036501405.1 Kapaibacterium sp. (SeqCode) | reverse complement strand
CGAAGAGTGCAATGGTTACAATGCCTGCGTCGGGAACTGTAAACACGATATTCGTTCCGTTGCCTGCAGGATTTGGGAAATTGGGACCGATCTGCAGGCCATTCTCCGGCTTCAACCGTACTTGCTCCGTTATCTCCGAATCGAACGTGATTTTTTGAATGGTGGAAAGCGGTATCGTTACGCGCTGCCCATTCTTGAGATTGACAATAAGGCTATCTCCCACGCCCTGAGCCGAAGCGTGAGATGCAAAAAACATCGAAAGAGCTATAAAAACGGCTTTTTTCATAATCCGTAGTACAAATATACGAGGAAAAATGTGCTATCGGCCATATATGCTCTGGCGCATATATGCCCTAATTTTTATTTTGCTTTCCTTTTTGACGATTTCAAATCAAGTCGGACAAAATATTCGAAAATTTCGACTACTTCTTTCAATGAGTCAGGAAACGCTTGCCGAGTTAAGCGATCTTCATCCGAGCCTCATAGGCCGACTTGAACGGGGAACTGTAAACGTCTCGTTATGGAGTTTGGATGCAATTGCAAAAGCTCTGAAAATGAAGCCGTATGAATTGCTGAAAGATTGAATACAAAATTTAAAAAAATTTGGAACTGGCAAAGAAGGTCGCTCGCTCTCATGAACAAAAGATCCTAAGATTCATGAGCACAAACGCGCGCGCAGATGATGATTTAATAGCATTCCATAAGAATGCACTCTTGTTTTTTATTTTTTAAAATAAAAGTAAAATTACTGAAACATTATTGATATTTTGTCGTAATGCGATTTTTGTTCCAAAATTGTCTCTATTAGAATGAGCTTGCCTATTGAAAATTCTAAAAAAAATCGAGATTGATTTCATGAGAATAAAGAGCCGGTTCATGAAAACGCATCCAACACACACTATAAAATTTTGGGGCGGTCTCAGCGGAAGTTTCTCGCGGGAAAAGATTTCGTTCGCGTTTCTCTTAATTAAATTGAGGCTCTATGGAAGCTTTATTGCTTCCCATGCTGTTAGGGGCGAGACGTACTGCCGGGCGTGCGCTGGTTTTAGGCGCTGCGCGGTTTTTCTCGGCTCATTTCAAATCTCCATGGCTCGTTTAGCAAGATTACAGAAGATCGTCAAGGATATCGGCCTCGATGCGCTGCTCGTGACGCATTTGCCTCATATTCAGTACCTCATCAATTATACCGGTTCGAATGGGCTGCTGATCGTTCCGGCGCAGGGGAAGCCGCATTTCTTCACCGATTTCCGGTATAAATCGCAGGTCAAGACGGAGGTCGTCGGCGCGAAGATTTCGATTGTCGATCGGGACCGGACCATTCCCGATTCGTTGGTCGAAAAGCAGATGTTTTCGGATTACGACCATCTCGGCTTCGAGAAAAGCCATATCAGCTATTCGATGTACGATTTTCTCAGGACGAAATTCCGGCATGTGAAGCTCGATCCGCAAACCGATGTGGTGGAAAAGCTGATTATGATTAAATCGGAAGAAGAGATCGACGCGATTCGCAAAGCGGCGGAGATTGGGGACATGGTCTATCAAAAAATCATTCCCGAAATCAAACCGGGTATTACCGAACGAGAAGTAGCCGCAGAAATTGCCTACCAAACACGCGCCTGCGGCGGCGAGCGGGAAGCATTTACGATTATCGTCGCGAGCGGGGAACGTTCCGCGCTGCCGCATGGCGCCGCCAGCGAGAAAAAGCTGCGGAAAGGCGAGCTGATTACGCTCGATTTCGGATGTGTCTATAAAGGCTTCAATTCGGATATGACGCGGACCGTTGCGCTCGGCAGGGTGGGAACGGAATTGCAGAAAATCTATGAGATCGTTCGCGCGGCGCAAGCGCGTGGAGTCGAAAAAGCGATGTCGGGCATGACGGCCCGCGATCTCGATACCGTCTGCCGCGATTATATCACGCTGCACGGTTATGGTTCCAAATTCGGACATTCGACCGGCCACGGTCTCGGCATCGAAGTCCACGAGCTGCCGAAAGTTTCTCAGCGCGGCGAACGCTATAAGCTGGAACCGGGGATGGTCGTAACGATCGAGCCGGGAATATATATCGATGGACTCGGCGGCGTGCGCATCGAAGATGACGTGGTCATCCGCAAGGACAACTGCGAAGTGCTCAATAGCTCACCGAAGGAATTACGGGTGCTATAAATGGTTAACGGCTAAGCGAATTTTTTAAAAAAGCTTTCTTTCGTCATTGTTACGTCTCAGAAGGGGAATTCGCCGTAACCTGAAGGTTACGGCTACAAGATAAGTCATTAGCCCTGGCCGTTAGCCATTAACCATAGAATTTTATCGGTGCGGAATCGGTTCTTTGAACGGTGCGCACCGTGTTTATTTTTCTCATTCGCGTTTATCAGCGGCTCGTTTCGCCGATTTTCCCGTCCTCCTGCCGATTCACGCCGACCTGCTCGGAATATATGGCGCAGGCCATCGCGAAATACGGAATGATTTCTGGAACATTAATGGGAATGAAACGAATTTCGCGATGCCATCCATTCCACAAAGGAGGGTTCGATCCCGTCCCATGATTTCTGGCAAAACACTGCGTCGGTCGATGATTGCACTTGTCCTTTTGGCGGTCGCAATTGTCGTGCTCGCCATGTTCCATTTATTCCGTCCCTATGATAAATGGGTGATTGGCGCAATGCTTTGCGTCTATGCTGTCCTCGGCTTCATCATTTCAGTCGCGCGGCTCAGCCGACATCGGCACCGGACGCATAAAGCTAAAACCACGCGCGATTCGCTCCTCAAGCACCTATGGGAAGAAGCGCATAAGCGGGAGTGGTGAGGTTGGTATAGGCCAGCTTATGCTTTGATTTCCAATTATTTATAAGCGGCGCGGGCGAGGCTGTCGAGATCGTGAACATAGAGGAT
>DASYAJ010000533.1:0-2686 GCA_036501405.1 Kapaibacterium sp. (SeqCode) | reverse complement strand
ACCGTAAACGATGACCGCACCCGTTGCCGCTGCGAGATCGAGATGCCCCGAGACAAAATCGGCGTGAATATGGGTTTCGAAAATATATTTTATTTTTGTTCCACGCGCCGCAGCCATTTGAATATAGGAATCCGTTTCACGGATTGGATCGATAATCGCCGCTTCGCCTTGGGACTCGATATAATAAGCCGCTTCGGCCAGACAATTGGTGTAAAGCTGTTCGATGTACATGAAAAGCGAGAATGCGTAAATAGAGGGCATAATTCCCGTCCGTAGGCATGACCTTCAGGTCACGGTCGTCGAATGAAATTTCGGCGTGACCTAAAGGTCACGCCTACACGTTTCGTAACTTTGCACCAATGACCGAAGAATTTAGCTTTCACTCGCGCGAAGAAAAGAAGCATTATGTCGAGCGAATGTTCTCACAGATCGCGCGGCGGTACGATTTTTTCAATCACCTTCTTTCGCTCGGCTTCGATTATTCGTGGCGGAAAAGAGCGATCCAGATTTTGAAATCGCATACAAACTCTGCCCAGCCGATAGACTCCCACGCCTTTTCAAGGCGGGCGATGGAGGGTGGCTCCCTGGCGATTCTCGATATTGCCTGCGGCACCGGCGATCTTTCCTTCGAGGCGCTGCGCCAAATGCCGGATGCGAACATAACGGGCGTCGATCTCGCAGAACCGATGCTGGAACTCTTTCGAAAAAAAGCAGCAGAGCAACATCGTTCCATCCTCATCGAGCGCGGCGATGTCGAGGCACTGCAATTCGCCGACAATTCATTCGATGGAGTAACCATCGGTTTCGGAACCCGTAATTTTACAGATCTTGCGACTGCATTTCGCGAAATCCATCGTGTGCTGCGGCCAGGCGGGATTTTTATCAATTTGGAGCTGGCCCGTCCGCGCGCGTTTCCCATGAAGCAACTCTACAAATTTTATTTCGATCTGCTGTTGCCAAAGCTTGCGCGGATGTTTTCTGGCGATCGTTCCGCGTATCGCTATCTTCCGGATTCGCTGCGCCGGTTCCCGGATTTGGAACGACTCTCGGCCATCATGGAAGAAGCAGGATTCCACGCGGTAAAATGGGAAACACGAACGGCAGGAATTGTTGCAATTCATTCGGGAATTAAATAAGGGTGAAAGAGCAGCTCAAAGCACTCTCGAAGGAAACGCTGATCTACGGCGCGAGCACCGTCATCGGGCGGTTCCTCAATTTTCTGCTCATGCCGTTCTATGTCAACGTCCTGAACCCGACGATGTATGGCGTTTCGGCTTCGATGTACACCTACATCAGCTTTCTGACCATCCTCTATACGTGTGGACTCGAAGCGGCCTACTTTCGTTATGCCTCGCGTGGCGAGAATGAAAAGCGGAGCGATGCAGAAGAGCGGCGGCTCTTCAGCGGGCCGTTTCTCTTTATTCTTGCGGTAGGGCTCGTTTTGAGTGGTGCAATTTTTCTATTTGCACCGGAACTTGTTTGGCCTGTTTTTCACGATCCGAAAGTCAACATCACGAAGTGGGTTCCGGAATTTACGACCATCCTTCGGATCAGCGCCATCATCCTTCTACTCGATAGCCTCAATTTCCTTCCCTTTGCCGCGCTCCGGATCGATCGCCGCGCAAAGTGGTTCGGCGTCATCCGGCTCACGGGAATCGTTCTTACGCTGGCGTTCAATTTCGTTTTTATTCTGGAGTTCCATCAAGGAGTCGTTGGTATCTTTTATGCTAACCTGATTGCTTCTGCCGCAATGATGGCCATGCTCTCGCCAACCGTCATACGGCGTTATAAAACTCCCTCCTTTTCAAAGGCACGACAACAGACCGTTCCAATTCGATTTAAGCGATTGCTTTCCTTCGGCTTTACAAATGTTCCCGCATATCTTGCCGCCATGATGGTGCAAGTGATTGACCGGCCCATCGTGCAAGCGTTTCTTGGACTGGCGATTCTGGGCGTCTATCAGGCGAATTATCGGATGGGCATTATTATGATGGTCTTTGTCGGGCTGTTCGAATATGCGTGGCGACCGTTTTTTCTGCGCGAAGCCCGGACGAACGATGACAGAGCGCGGCAGATTTTTTCGCGTGTCTTCACCTATTTCATGGCGATTGCCTGTCTGGCATTTCTCGCACTGGCGATATTCCTTCCCGATCTGCTGACCGTCCATCTGCCCTTCATCCATCGCGCCATTTTGAAGCCCGATTATCGTTCCGGCATTCCGATTATTCCCGTCGTGCTCGCCGCCTATATCTTTCAAGGAATGTACACCAATTTCATTGCGGGAATTTATATTAAGGAGCATAACAAAGTGTTGCCGTTCGTGACGGGCGTTGGCGCTATCGTGAATGTTGGAACGAATATACTGCTGATTCCGGTGCTTGGCATCATGGGCGCGGCGCTCGCAACGCTTTTTGCCTACATGGCAATGGCCGGATCGCTTTATTGGCAGGCGCAAAAAGTCTATTTTATTCGCTATGATTGGCGGCGTGTCGGACTTGTCGCGGCCATTGTCCTTATAGGATTTTTTATCGATTATCTTTTTATTGATCGAATTTCGGGACGCGCAGAACAGGCTGTGTGTAAACTAGGGCTTCTGATCGTTGTGATCCTCCTCCTCTTTTTCACCGGATTTTTCTCGAAAGGGGAGATTGCGGCGTTGCGCGCGATGCTCCGCGCGCCAGGAAAA
>DASYAJ010000532.1:0-1638 GCA_036501405.1 Kapaibacterium sp. (SeqCode) | reverse complement strand
CATTGACTAGCGATTTTGCCGCAGATAGTCGTCCGTCTTGTTCAGCCAATCCTCGCGGGGAGGATTGAAAACGTCCAGGTCGACGGTGTCTTCGAGGGCCCAGGCTTCGTGGGGCATATGCGGAGGAATACACAGGACTTCGCCGCTGCGGACAACCAGTTCTTTGCCGTCAATCGAAAACTTAAGCGCGCCATCAATGATGTAGGTGACCTGTTCATTATGGTGCTGATGTTTCGGCACGTGAGCGCCCTTTTTGAGCAGCACGCGAGCCAGCATCAGCTTGTCGCCCACGATCATTTCGCGGTCTATCAAGGGATTGAGTTGTTCGCGCTCAACTTTGCTCCACGAAAAATGCTTCATTTCGGATGGCGTGCTCATTTCATTTCTCCATAAAGTCGCGCAGCGTTGTCGTGCAGATACAGGTGGGCCAGTTCGATGGCTTTGTCTTCGCTGAAGGCGCCCTCGGAGACGAGTTCGGCCAGCGCACCGGCAACCGCCGTCCGCGCGGAACGCACCGCGAGCCAGTAAGTGACTTCCGCGCCGAGGGCTTCATTGAAGGGAAAGGCATCCGAACCAAACATGATTTTTTCGGGGAACAGCGAGATCCATTGCTTGAGAATATTTTTTAGCTCGGAAGGATAGACGTAATAGCCGACGAGAGAAGAATCCGTATAAACATTTTTGGCGGCCGTAAGCCAGATCATTTCCAAAGTGTAGGGATAGCCGCCGTGGATGAGAACGAAATTTATTTTGGAATAGCGTGGATCGCGCAAAACGTTTTCGAGATTCAGGGGATTACTATTGCGGAGACTGAAATAATCGCCGACGCCCACCGCGCTGTGAAAATGCACGGCGAGATGAAGCCGACCCGCTTCGACGATCAGTACGCGAAAAATATAATCCTGCAACAAGCGGTATTCCTCGTCATGCGGAACTCCGCCGGAATGATACTTGGCGTAGATGGCTTCGGCTTTATCGCGAGAAGGATCGCTGAAGTACAGCGAGCGGAAATAGGCGGCTTCAAATTTAATCGCTACTGCGCCATTTTTTTTGTCGTCCGCGAGAGTTTGCCTCACGAAATTTTCATAGCCCGAAAGGTCCGCAGGCATTTCCGTGGCATTTTCCTGCCGCATATAGCGGTGCAAAACTTCCACTTCCTTCGGCATGTACGCGCCCATGTCCGGATTTTTCGCGGCGAGCGCGCTGGTGTCCAGCGGGTAAAGAAACGGATCCACAAAAGTGACCCAGTGGAAGCGCTTGGGATCGAGGTAGGGACCGAGCGCGATGCGATTCGCGAGGCAAGTTTCCACATTCAGCTTATCCAGAATGGAATCCCAATACACTGTGCCGCCGGCGGCTTCGGCGGCTTTTTCTTTATCGGCCAGCCATTTGGCGTGTTCGGGTGCGAAGTCGTTATAGGGATAAGCGAAAAGAGATTTTGCCGCCATGACAAATTCGGGATTCGTATCTCGCAGGCGCAGCACGGAACTGGGATCGGGAGGAGATGCTTGCGCATCGACATCGGGATCGTCCGGAAAAGTTGCATGGGAGTGATTGTCGTAAATGGGAATTCGGTCGATCTGCTTCAAGAGGCGCGCGAAAATATTCGGGAGGTCGGGACCGGCGAAAGGCTTTGTT
>DASYAJ010000531.1:0-1680 GCA_036501405.1 Kapaibacterium sp. (SeqCode) | reverse complement strand
GCCAGCGCAAACGAATGCACCGATCCATCCCCCATCGCCATTTCTCCGCCGAGTGTGGTGTGGAACCAATAATTGTAATATCCAAAAATCGCATCGCCGGCAATGAGATACGGAACGATAATACAGAGCAAAAGAATCGTTCCTGCCGAAAACGCGCGCGCTTTCCAATTCCTCAGCACCATCGGCAGCACGACAATCGGCATTAGCTTCGCAGAAATCGCCGCGCCGAGAAAGGCTCCGCCCACGCTGTTACGCTGCACAAGATATTTCGCGGCAAGCACGAGCAAGAGCAACTCGAAAAAATCCATTTGCCCGAACATCAACACCCATTGAAAGACAGACGCAAAAAGAATCCCAACGATCCCGAAGATAATCCATCGATGTTCCCCATTTGTGATCCCAACTAATTCCGTGCAAACATAGATCGCATAAAGCATCATCGCAAAGCTGAGAACATACCATACGAAGCTCGCCACAATAGCCGGAACGAATGTAAACGGAACCCACAACCACGCAATAAAAAGCGGATAAATAAAGGGACGAATATCACTGCTGCTATAAGGCGCAATAGCAGTCGGAGTGTAGGGATTCGTTCCGTTCCGCAGACCGTAAGCGCCAGCCAGATACGCGGGGAAATCCGCCTCATGCCGATGAAATGCAATCCGCTCGACCTGATATCCGTTCAGGACAAAAGCGGCGGCAAAGAGTAAAATAATAAATGGCTTCAGCGTCTTCAAGGTAAGCGATCGTTCGCCCCCAACAGGAAAGACCCTGAAGCCATTCTCCGATTTTGAAAATCTCTTCGACAGATAATCGGTTTCGGCGATTACGTCAGATCGATGCCGCCGTTTTTCCACTCGTCCACATGCGTGGGGAGCAGCGTAATTTTTGCGGACTTGAACTGCGCTTCGTACCACTCGGTCTTATCCCAGTTTTCTCGTCCGGGATAGATCTGCTTTTCCTCCTCCGTCATCGGATGGAGCGTTACGGCGAACTGATGTTTTTGAATGTGGATAGTATGCTGCGAAGCCGGTTTTTGAACAGGCGATGTAGCAAGTGAAGCGGCTAATACAAATGTTGCGATCATAAAGAACAGTCTCCTTTTTCTTAACTTCTTCTCACCTTTCCTCTGTCTTCCTTGGCCTATGCTTTGCAGTAAACTGCTGGCAGAAGCCTTGGGAAGCCCCGTTGTGGAAAAGGAAAATGAAGCGAAAGAACTGGTCGTCTTTTTTAAGACTTCCACTATTTTGAACAGGCAGGTTTTGGAATCTATTCCTTACTCTTTTGTCACTAAGCGTTCACAATTGATGTTGTAAGCGCTCACAACAAACGATACATGATTCCTCGCTACACCCGCTCCGAAATGGGAGCCATTTGGACCGAAGAAAACAAATACCGGATTTGGCTCGAAATAGAAATCCTCGCTATTGAGAAGCAGGAGACTTTGGGCATCGTTCCCGCTGACACCGCTAAAAAAATTCGAGAGAAAGCTACATTTCAAGTGGCAAGAATCGAGGAAATCGAGCGGGAAACGCGGCATGATGTCATCGCTTTTCTCACGAATATTGCTGAGTCGGTCGGTCCCGAATCCCGATTTATCCATTTGGGTATGACTTCCAGCGATGTGGTCGATACCGCATTCTCTGTTCAGCTCATGCAATCTGGGAAGCTTTTGATGCG
>DASYAJ010000530.1:0-4122 GCA_036501405.1 Kapaibacterium sp. (SeqCode) | reverse complement strand
GTTCCGGCGCGTGCGTGGACAAGAAAAATAAACTCTACTACGCTGCCTCGGAGCTGGGATTTCCCGGCGTGTTTCGTTCCAAGGATTCCGGCAGGTCGTGGACGTGCCTGACGAACCTGCCGCAAAATGTTACAATGATGGATGAAGTCGGTGGCATTTACGATAAAACATTTATCCAGACTTCGAAGGGAATGTATGAGACGTCCGACAGCGGAAACACTTGGAACTTTATCGGCGGACCGGCCCGGCAAAACTCCGACGATGCGCGTTTCAATGTGCTCGGATGCACCGGAAATACCGTGATTGCTTTTAGCGACGGCGGCGGCGTGTGGCTTGCTAACGCGTGGGACGCTCCCGATCCTGGCGGACTTCATTCGGGCTCTCGTGCGACCCCGCAAGTCTGCGATACGGCGCGGATTACGATTACGGTCGATAAAGGATATATGCTGGGGCGGCTGCAGATCGTTCTCAGTGGCGATACCGGCGCATTCACACTGGTGACGGCGGACACGATCGATGTCGATTCAGCTTCGAGCCAAATTGTGATCCAATTCGAAGTAAACGATCTTCTTTTGCATCGCGCGACGGTCACGTTGACGCCGATCGATTATGGTTCCTGCCCTCTTTCTTGCGAGGTGACCGGCGAAGCGCACCTGGCGCCTGTGCGGTTCGCCGTTCCGCCGCTGATTGTCGCCTGCGTTCCCATCGCGAAACAGTTCGTGGTCTACAATCCGAATTGCGAGGCGCTGATTATCGATTCGGAGCGGTCCAGTTCGCAAGGGCTTCTGTTAGAACCGTTCGATTCGACGATTGCCGATACCGGAACAATTCCCTTTGTCATTTCGGGCCTCGCGCAGTCCGGTTTCGAGTTCGACACGGTGCAGATCGCAGGCCATTTTCAGGGTTCGAATGGACGGTTCGATACGGTTTTGAAAGCATCGATCCACTCCGGTTATCTTGCATCGACACTCGTTGCCTCCGAGCAAGGAATCGATCTCGGAAATGTCAGTCCCTGTTTTGCGTACGATACCAACGTGACAATCGCCGATTCGGGCTGCGATACGCTTCGCATTCCGCTTGCACAAAAGGGTATTGATCCCGGATGGCAAATCGCGCCATCCAGCGATACGCTCGTGCTGCTTCCCGGCGAGATCGACACAGTGCATGTGCATTTTTCTTCGACAATTCCAGGCGCGCACTCAGCGATGCTATACTATACCTACGGCGGCACAAAGCCGGGAACGGTTACCTTCGGTCTTGCGGCGGATGTCGTTGCTGCCGCGCCGAATGTGCTTCTTTCCGATACCGGTTTCGACTTTGGCGCACAATCGCTCTGCTCCAACGATACAACGGTTGAACTTACGATTACGAATGCGGCCTGCGATAGTGTTCTGGTCGTAACGACCGGAGGAAATGCAGGACCTTTTTCGCTTCCTGCACATCTCGATACGGTACTCGCGCCGCAAGCCGTGCTGCATCTTTCGTTTCTCGATCATCCTTCGCAGGACGGAGATTTCGCTCAAGCATTAACACTGCGTCTCAGCCGCACCGATGGTTCGCTCGCGAGCGATACGGTTATTTCGTTCCATGCCATCGTTGGCGGCGTAACGGATACCTTGTATTCGCCGCTTTCCGCAATCGAAATGGGAACGACTTATACCTGCATAGAACGCGATACCTTCGTTACACTCTATAATCCAGGCTGCGATACGGTGTGCGTTTCCGGCGTTACAATTGCACCGGCAGATTTTATCCTCACGAGTGCTTCCCAATTTTGCATTCCACCCGGCGCGTGGGATACACTCTCCATCGAATCGCAGATCGATACAACAGCGCACAAAGCGATAAACCAAGCCACGCTACAGATTTCGAGTTCCACGTCCTCTCCCATTCCTCCTATTGCGCTTTCCAGAGAAATAAATTATCCGGCGACGTGGGGATTTCATTTATCGTCGCCCGATAGCGCAACGCCGGGAAACACCGTCACGTTTATCGCCTCGCAAATGGGAACGCTTCCCGCAGACGTGACCGCGCTCGATTTCACGCTCACATACAAGGACGATCTGCTCGGATTTGTAAACGCCAATGAAGCTTCGATCACCCCCGCAGCATCGGAGCGCACTTCGGACGGCATGGCGCATCAATCCTTTCATCTTGCTTCGATCCCGACGGACACTACGCTTGCGACGCTCCATTTCTTTACCTACCTGACACCGGCCTCGCAAACGATGGTTGCGCTGGACACGCTCACGTTCGAATCCTCGTTTGGGCGGCCAAGCGCTTGCATTGCGACCATCGATACAACCCGTTCCGCATTTCTGCTTCTTCCCGAATGCGGTTCTCTGGAACTAACGAGCGTGCTTGCATCGGGCCATCTTGCCATCGATAATATCACCCCGAACCCCGCAGAGGAAACGATCGCCGTCGCGATCGATGCTGGCGCGAGCGGAGAGGCCACGCTCTCGATTGTCGATGCGGTAGGACGCACAAGAGTGAAACAAACGATAGCAGTGCCATCGACGAAATTATATGCACTGCCTCTCTCGATTGCTGATTTTCCTAACGGGATGTATACCGTTCAGCTCTTTGCCAACGGATTTTATTCTTCGAAACAGTTTATCAAGCAATAACGAGGTTCAATGCTCCTCGATGATCACTTCGCCATCGGGATGCGTCAGCATTTGGCGGTATTCAGGAATGAAAATCGGGGGATGTGCAGTGACGCGGCCTTCGGTTTCAAGATATGATCTCCAAATTTCGACTGCGCGATTTCGAAGGTCGACTCGCCGATCGTTCGTCAGCGAGACCCACGACCGTGAGGGGATCGTCCCAGCTTCTGGAATACTGTAAACATGCTGCTCTGCCTCCCAGAGCGACGAAATTTTCTGAACTAATAACAATCGTGTCATTTTTTAGCCTCTCATTGAACGGCAAAACCATCTTGCCGTCTTTCATAAATTAGAACAGGGTAGGAATGCACACCGGCAATCAGCACATTTGTTTACCGGCAGATATTGACGTTCTTAAACGCGAGGGCCAATATACAAAACTTTTTTCGAAAAAGAAACAGTGGATGAAAGAATTATCGCTTTCATCGAGAAAGAAATTAAAAGTAGAAAACTAATCCGGCAGCAACGCCAAAGGCAATACTGGATGCCGTGGGTTGGAGTGTAATCGCGTTAGGGTTTGCTTTTCCAAATGGGGCATCGAGGGTTTGCCCGCTCGATGTTGTCAGCGTTCCGGTGGTAATTGATCGGGTGAGAAAATCGAGCGTGAAACTCAGTCCTTGATAGACCCGAAAATCGTTGTTGATATCGAAATTGACAGCGAGACCCGAAGCCGATGCAGACCGGGAATACCCGCCCGTCTCGGTTTCCGACGTAAGCCCAAAGGCGGCGCCGATTCCGCCATTCACGCGCAGCCGATAAAACGGACCGCTATAGAATACATACATCCCGCCCACGACCAAGCTATGCTGCGTGAAATCGATCTCTTCGGTCGGTCCATTGTCGCCAATTTGAGTGTTGAACCATTTCATGGTGAGGTCGTACTCGAAATAAATTCCCCACGTAGTGGCAAGCTGCGCCTGACCGCCGAACATAAATGCCCGATCGACCGTGCTATATTGGTCCCGATCGCTCGAAGGATCGGACCGTTCTGTCCGTTCGGAAAAAAGCTGGTTAATGTCGCGCGGAAGGACACGCAGGTAGCCGCCATAGTTCATAAAGGCGCTAATAAAATCGGATTGCGGGCGCGCGGCGCTCCGCTCGGAGCGGACCCAGGCATCGAGCACGGCTTTGCGCGCGCGATAGGCCGAGTCCAGCGCCTGCGAGGTGGAATCGGTCGGATTCGCGAGGGAAGTTTTTGTGGCAAAGCTCGTATCGGTCGTGCGATTCTGACTTTGGGCAATAGTGCTCAAAAGCAAGAATATAGCAAACGCCAATGTGGCAAACGTTTTTGTGGCAAATCTCATGGGCTTGAGAATAACACTGCTAAAAGCAAAAGTTCATGGAAAAATTTCCCAAAATTGAGATAAAATTTTGAATCATACTTCAAATGAATCATGCGAATCGATAAACCGATGCTATCCGTTTAGAACAACGTTCCGATCCGTTGCGATAA
>DASYAJ010000529.1:0-2338 GCA_036501405.1 Kapaibacterium sp. (SeqCode) | reverse complement strand
CCACGCCTTTTTCGGCGATTTCGTGCATGGAGCGGGTGCGGATCTGCACTTCGACCATCCGCCCATCCGGTCCGATAACTGTCGTGTGCAGCGATTGATAACCATTCTTTTTTGGGAGCGAAATATAGTTCTTGAACCGCTCGGGAACCGGAGTATAAATCGAAGACACAAGCCCGAACACCGCGAAGCAATCGTTATCGTTTGGGGTATCGAGTAAAATCCGGATGGCGAAGAGATCGTAGAGTTCATCGAGCCCTTTGCCAAGCCGCACCATTTTGTTATAGATCGAAAAAAGATGCTTCGGCCGCCCAACGATTTCGAACTTGTAATGCTGCTCGTTCATGGCCTGTGCAATCGGTTCGATGAAGCCACCAATATAGGTCTCCCGTTCGATTCGCTTTTCGGCAAGGGCTTTTTTAATCGTGTTGTAGGATTCACGATTCAGCACCTTGAAAGCAAGATCTTCCAGTTCCCACTTTACCTTTCCAAGGCCGAAGCGGTTCGCGAAGGGCGCATAAATATCGAGCGTTTCTTTCGCCATGCGGAACTGCCGTTCCGGCGGCAGATACTCGATCGTGCGCATGTTATGCAACCGATCGGCGAACTTCACGAGCATCACGCGCACATCGCCGACCATCGAGAGTAGGAGTTTCCGGTAACTTTCCGCCTGCGTGATCTCCCGCGACTTGAAGATATCGGTGATCTTCGTTGCACCATCGACAATGTCTGCTACTTCGGTTCCGAATTCCTCCCGGATTTCTTCGATCTGGTATGCTGTGTCTTCGACAACATCATGCAGCAGCGCGGCAACGACCGATATATCGTCGAGCGGAACTTCCTGCGCAACGATCATCGAAACTTCGAACGGGTGAATGAAGTAGGGTTCACCCGAAGCGCGGCGGTCGTTCTTATGGGCTTCATAGCAAAGCCGAAAGGCGCGAATCACCATCTCTTCATCGAGATACCGCAGATGTTTGCGGCAGGCCGCAAGCAAATCGTTTAATTTATCCGCGTATTGGTCGTCATTCGTAGCGCCAGACCACCTTAGCGCCAAACGGGACTTGCCAGGTTGCGACGAACGGCCATCCGACCATCCTTCGCGAACGGCAACACCATTGCCATCGCCTCGTTGTGGGCTTGCCGGTGAGACCGCATTGAGTTCCGTAGGATTCATTTCTCTCATCGAACGGCCTCATGCAATGCAAGGTTTCACAATGCTATTCGACTATTGTTGCCGAGGCACGCCCCACCAACCGTAATAAAGGGTAAGGCCCAAATTAAAGTGCGTCATAATGAGGAGATCGCTGGTAGGTCCGAGGATAAATCCTGCCGCCTGAACCTGTCCCTGAAACGCGGCGATCGTAGCAATTTGAATGTAGGATTGCAGAGTGAGTCCGGAACCTAATTCAAAATCATGCCTTGCCCCGAACAGAACTTTTAATGCGCTGCGGTCAAAAGTCTTTTCATAGACCTGATCGCCGCCATGTGAGGCCGAGTCTATTAACGGGTAATAATGCTGCGTATTGGTCATGATGATATAATCATATCCCAGCCCAAAGTAGAAGCTGACCAGTGCGTCCGGGCGCGTGATGACATATCGAAAATCGGCCGAAATCCAATTGGTGGAAAAGATTTCATTCGTAATGTAGTCAATGTCCGCTGAAGGCGCATGGAACGGCGCATTTTCCAGAAATTTCGATGCGACAGGCCCCTCGCCATTTCTCCATAAAGAGTCGGCCGAAAAATCCCCGCCGACACTCAAATGATTAAAGGAAAGATCGAAATCGAGTCGCCGAGTCAGTTGAGTCGAAGCATTGATTCCATAAGCGAAGACAGAAGTCGGAACGTATACTGGCGGTGCCATTTGCATATTAGCTACTCCGCCGCTAAAACCGAGACCGATCGATTTCCATGGTTTTGGAGTCAATAAAAATGCGGCATGTCGCTCCGCTTCGAGCTCTCCCTGCACGAGTCGAATAGAATCCTGCCGTGCTTGTGCTCTGGCATGTGCTTGTGCATCGAGCAGCGATTGCTGTGCAGCTTTAATGCTATCCTGCCGGTGCTGCTCCGCTTCTTTTGCTAATTGCTCTTCCTGCTTTTTCCGAAGTTCCTCCGCTTTGCGGCGATCGCCGGTTAAAATCGAATCCGGAGGTGCAACGCCCCCCGGCTCCTGTGCAAAAGCCGCAGAGCTGAGTATCGAAGGTGCGATGACCGACCCGAATGTCGATACGCCAAACACAAAGGCCAGCGATACGAGCAAGGAAACAGCGGAGCGGCGGATCGAGGTAAGCTGAAAAAGAGAAAGTGTATTTTCGAACGTTCGGTGCATTATGGAGAG
>DASYAJ010000528.1:0-7873 GCA_036501405.1 Kapaibacterium sp. (SeqCode) | reverse complement strand
ATTCCATAAGGAGAACCGGTCCCGCCACCTCCGCCCTGGTCTTCCGTCGAGCTTCCCCCACCGGCAACACCTGTAATCGAAGGACCTCCTGCGGTAATATCGCCAGAGCCACCTGATCCTAAACTTGCAATCGTATCGGCTGGACAGCTTCCGCCTCCGGTAAACCCGGAGCCACCAATACCGCCGTTGGGCCCTCCATAGCCATGCCCGCCGCCGCCACCGCCTGGTCCGCCATCGAGACTATCGGCATTCACCGAAATGGTTGCGTTGGTCAGCCGCACCGGCCCTTTCGAAAGAATCATCACGGGCAGCAATCGCGGATTGCTCGCAGTCGTATCGGGATTTTGCAAAGAAAATCCGAGCGTGGCATTCGTGACGATGAGAGAATCGACAAGGAGGACATTGTTATTCGAAAAAGTGTTTGAATTCGCAGCGAATGTCTCACTCGTATTAATGGTCCCTAAATGCTGCTCGCTATCGATCTGGAACGTGATCGTATCGGAAGCATCGGTTACGGAATCGAAGAGGGCAATCGGAACAGTTCCGAGCGAAGCCGTCGGCGAAATGAAGAGCGCAAACTGAAGCACGCGACCGCCCCAACTGACAATCGAAGGCCCGAGCGTAACGCGAAGGCTGTCCGATGGATTGATGAATGTAATCGCATTGCCCGATTGCAGGGAATCATATCCAAAAGGCCGAAAGGACGTTTTCGGCGCCAGCACTTCCACGACAACATTCATTCCCGGAGCCGCGCGGTCCGGACGAACGGTCGCAATTTGCCCCTTCGACGATTCACTGACCAGAAAAACAAGCAAGAACGAGAAGAACAGAATGCTTCTGCTCCTCCTCATTTGCATTGCTTGTTTTCTGAATTTCATTGCTGCCGTTCAATGGTGATGTTAACGGTTCTCGAAAAGAATCGTCCCTCGGGAAGGCTATTATCGTAGGGCAATTCCCGCGCTCCCAGTCCCTGACTGACGATATTCAGCTTTGCGGTGTCTCCACCGTTTTTGTGCAGTGCTTGTTCGAATGCGTTCTGAACATTCTCTGCTCGCTCTTTGCTCAAGGCATCGTTGTGGGAAGGATCTCCCATTTCATCGGTAAAGCCTTGAATCGTCACTCGCTCGACGGGAATTTTCTGGGTCATCTCGACAGCACTCTCAATCGAGCGACCATTGCGCGGCGTCAGTTCCGATTCATCGAAGCCAAAAAGAATCAGGCTAAACCGCTCGATTCGCTCCGGACGGTCGCTTGTCACATGGATGATGCTGAGCGGAATGCTCGAATGCGCGTGAGCGTGGTTCCCTGTAGAGTCCCAGACGTCGTAATCGATTTGAAGCGAATCGCTTAACTGCCGAAGCGTTTCTTCCGTCGGCGCCCAGACTTTGTCCTGACTGACGCTCGATGCGCCGCCACGAAAGCTTTCCAGCGTGATTCCCTGCGCGCCAATTGTCGCGTAACTCCGTGCAATCGGCGCGGAGATTGTCGGCTGCAGATCGATTCGGTCCGGTGTGGCAAGGTGCTCGATGTTTGTTACGATGACCGGCGCGAGCATTCGGAAGGCGAGGGAATCGTTACCATCTACTCGTATTTCGACACGCCGGTTTTCGGCCCGGCCATTCTCGCTTGCCGAAGGGCTTGCCTTCGTGGGCAGTATCGTTGCTTCGATCGCCAAGCGGTTAGGATCGATTTTCCATACATTCACTAAATAGCGCTTCACCGTTTCGGCTCTGGACCGCGCCAGCGCGAGCATCGCTGCATCGGAATTGCGATCCAGCGCATCCCGATCGCCCGTATTATCGGTGCTGCCAAGAAGCGTCACATGCGCTTTCGGTAATTTTCTCATCCTGTCGCCCAGAATATTCAATGTCTCACGGTAAAGGTCCATGAGCTTGACATCGTGCCGTTCCGAAGAACCTTGGAACTCCCGCTCCGCTTCATCCGGCGTTCCATAAATTTTATAACGCGTTGGAAACGAGGAGGAACCGGCATCGAAAAAGATATAATTGAGGATCGGGTCCGCATTTCGGGTCCGCACTTCCTCGACGGTCATTCTTGCTACGGGAGATTCCTCACCATTGGCTGAGATTGCAACGGCACGGATCGATGCCGAGAGCGCGGGCTTCGATTCTTCGATGGGAACTCGGACCGTGTCCATAATCTCGCGCTTCACGAAAACAGGAACGATCTGACTTCTCGGAGTCAGGTCGAAAAGAATGGCAAGCGTAGCGTTCAGCGTTATTTCCCTCCAAAACGCGCTTCCGCCAAAGCGCCAGGCGTTATTCGCGCTGCCCGATTCGCCGCCGAATGGCAGGTTCAGTTCCACTCCCGGTTCCGCCCAGGTCTTCGAAGAAAGCGGGGCATCGTAGGCAAAACCAAGGGAAAGACTGGGAACGATCGTTAGGTGCTTCGGAAAATCCGTAGGATTTCCGGTCACGGTATCTCGCGTCGAATCGTACCAAAACATCAGTCCTGGTCCATCTTTATGAAGGGATGTCTGATACGATTGTGAAAGAACGATTCCCACATTCGCACTTCCAATCGCATGCCACCGGTTTAGGAACTCATAATCGAAGGCAGCAGAAATTCCTGCCTGACTCACAATCGCATCGACATCGTGATCGATCTTAAAAGATCCCAATCCATTATTCGTCGGATCGTAACTGGAATCGGCTTGCACCCAATTGAACTGCGGCTTCTGATAATCGAAGAAGAATCCCGGACGAAATGTCCACGCGGAGTTATCGCCCCAAAACGGAATATCGGCGAGCAACCGAAACCCAAAGTCGTACCCCGTTCCCATCGACCACACATCGCAGCCCGCTTCGGCAAACGGGAAACTCGCATCGTAGTAATCGGTCCAACCGAAGGTCGCTTCCGCTCCGGCACGAAGCGGCTTATGCTCGATGAGATAGGAACTTTCCACCAGCGTATCCCAGATAGCGACCGTATCGCGGTAACCGGCGGGGGAAGGCGTAGCGGCTTGCGCCCACACTACGCGTGGAACCAACGCTATCGCCGCAAAAAGGATCAAAACATACCGCACCACCCACTCTAACGGCAACCGGCTGCGATAATTTCCCAGCCCGGCCTTCACTTTGGCGAAGAATCTTAAATTGTCAATGGACCGGCGTGATTTTGGGTGGCTTCATCGAGATCGTGTTGCCGCCCGAGACGCCATTCACCGGCTCGTTCGAATCTCGTTTCACGGTGGCGCTATGCTGCACCGCAAGATTATGCTTCGTCGTATGAAGCGTCGTGGGAGCCGGAACACTATTCGAAACCGGAGCCATTTCCGACTGTATACCGGCTTCGGACGCGGGAGCCGCTTGCTGCGGCAGATTCGGAGTAACACTTGGCTGCGTGGCAGGCGCAGCGAGAGGCAAAGCAATGCGCGTGGCCGAAACGGGAACGGAAACCGGAACGGTCACCGTCCGAACGCCATAGCCAACAAGCGCGGAGGAAGTAAGCAATGCGAGGGTTAAAGCTGTAGAAACTTTCGTGGCAAAAAGCGAATGAACAAGCCCGCGAGAAACGGCAGCGACCGGCTGGCTCTCCGCTGCAGATGCTTTCGTCGCGCCGATAGCCGAAGCCATTCCAAGCCCAAGCGCCGTAAAGACCGCACCGCGCAGACGCCGAGGAGGATTCGTCCCCGCTTCGTCGCGATGGAGCATGTTCTTGAGTACGAGTTCCGAACGGAACGATTTCCGGAGTCCCTCGCTCGCCGCAAGCGAAATGAGGAACTCCTGTTCCTGGTCCCCGTTCAATTCGTTATCGATGTAGGCACTGATGCGCTCGTCGTGTGTCATAAACTTTTGTGGTAATGCTTTAGCCTCGCAAGACTTCCGCTTTTTCGTCCTCGTTCGTATCCGATTTGTTCGTATCCGATTTTGTTCGTTTTCGTTTTGTCTTCCGTTCTATTCTGGTTTTTTGAGTTCCAGCCAGGCCGAAATCACTTTTCGGAGGCTTTCTCGCGCGCGCCAGGCCCGCGTTTTCGAGGTCACCATCGGCGTTCCCATGATGCTGGCTACCTCATCGTAGGAGTACCCGAAGTACTCGCGCAAAATGAAGGCTTCTCGCTGCGCAACCGGAATCTGAAGCAGCGCTCGTTCGAGCATGTCCCGCAAATCCAGTTCATCCGGGTTCCCGCTGCGACCCACCAGCTCTGGAAGCGACGTATCCTCCAGCGAGATATTCGGCTGAAGCTTCCGATCCCGAATCGCATTCAGCGACAGGTTCCGAGCCACCGTAAAAATCAGACCCCCAAATTTCTGGATCGATTCCCGCTCGCCACGCAAACGATACATCCGCACCCATACGTCCTGGAAAATATCCTCCGCATCGCTCTTCGAACCGAGCAGGCGGACAATATAGAGGTAAATCGGACGTTCGTAAGCATCGTAAAGCGCGCGAAACGCTTCGTCATTACCCGATAGAAACCGGTTGAATGCTTCGGTATCGGCATCCGGCGCTCCGATGAGGTTTTCCATTGGACGATTCCTGCCTGAATCATCAGGCAGTTCCGCAGAAACCTCGTCCGGCCGCTCCAACGGTTCGACTTCCATTCCTTTTCCAACCATGAAACCCGATTTTTCAAGCCCAAAATGAAAATGGTGGGGCATCGTTCCTACCACACCATTCATTCTGGTTCCGGCTTCCATTATTCGATTGACACGCCCAACCCTCCAAAAGTTACGAGACCCATAAAATAAATCTATTCGGACCGCACGATCCACCCCTCTCTTCGGATACTTGTCGAAACAAACGTTATAGTGTGTGTTCAATGCGTTTTCATGAAACGGACTCCTTTTGTCATGAACACATTCGTTTTTTTGGATTTGGACGGTTTTGCAGGGTGCGCGTATTGTTACCTCTCAAAAAAGCACCCTACGCAAACCCGCCAAATTTGTTTCAATCATTTTGGTTTTTTTGTAAAAAATAAAAAGGTCATCCGTGACTACTCAATATCATTGCAAAAATGCATTGCAAATATGCATTGCAAAAGCTCTGAAAATTCCACCCTGCAAATTGCTTATGAAACCAGAAAAATTTTAAATTTTAGTTTGTCTTTACTTTTTCCGTTAACTTAAAATCAATTCCTTTCGTGATCCACGCACTCGTTGAATCGCCGTCCTGGATTGCCGGTGTAAATTTCGCCTCTTTCATTACACGAATTGCTTCTGAATTGAAGATTTTCTACCGCTTCCTTTTGATTTTATAGGGGGCATGAACAATTTTTTCGATGCGAGCGCGAAGTCGTCTTTTCCATTCCGATACCAAAAGGTGGGAACTCCCTAAGTGAAAATCATCATTCGGATCCTGAACAATGCAATCGACAACAGGATACATTCCACAATTAACAGAAGAGTAGAGAGGCATTCCAGGTAAAAGTGAAAAATAGAATTTGGCACTATCGGATCCAATCCATTCCATGCGAAGAAAAACAATGTACTCATGGTTGGGATTGATCCATCGGCCGATCCGAGGCGGTTCGTCATCGCCGTATTTGCGTTCCCAAGAAGGGCTGTATTCGAACGAAAGATTTGTTCCATTACTTGCTGCTACCCCATCGGTCGGGAAGGGAACTGTTTCAGAGTCTGGAACCGATTCTCTTTCTTTTTCCCATGTCGCTCGCAGATCGGTTCCAGAGCTAAATGGGATTTTTTTTCCTTTGATTACGTCAAGAATGGTAGAACGGACACGCGCCATGATATTGTGATAACCATCCTTCTTATAAATAGTATCTTCGACCATGACGTCCGCGATAATATCTGCGGAGAGAAGCGCGGCGGTTATCCCTGTATCGTCAGCAACTTCGCTCACTTTTTTGATAAAAGCGCGTCGTGGCTGTTGCGGATATTCCTGGTACAGCTCCTTCATTTTCCTTGCAAAAAGCTGGGGGAACCGGCGATAAACATCGAATCCCTTCGGAAGTGTGGGTTTGCATGTGTAGATAAAAAACGAAAGCGGATTATCGTCCTGCATTTGATAGAATGTACTGGCAAATGCTTTCATGCTATCGTTCCACGTTCGTCCTTTTAAAAAGTTTATAATCTCATATCTGGGATAGTTCCGCATGACATTTTCGAGCCAATCGTAGCCTGCTTTCACTGCCGCAGGCTGCCCCGTATAAATTGGCAACGCGCTGTCGCGGGATATGCTGAAGAGCAGAGGGTCATCGTAATGCACTTCTTGAGCAACGGACACGGTTGTTGAGAAACCGATCAACGCTGGGATAACCAACCAAAAAAACGTTCGATTGTGTGTCATGCTTTTGTTATGGAATCGACGCTTTTTTTAGAAAATGTTTTTCGAGCATTTCAAAGGAAGGTCCTTCGGGCTTCGTTGCATGCAAGCGATAACCCGGACGATTAAGTGAAGTTCCCCAATCGTATTCCTGATCGCATCGGTTATTAAAACCAGAACGGGAGACAAAGCGTTAATGACATCGATGCGCAAACAGACTCAAAAAATCGTTCTAATTATTATATTGGTCTTGCTTGCCTCGAATGCGAACGCGCAATGGACAAAGGTAAGCAATGCGAGCATGAGTGCGGTCAATGCAATGGTCATCGACAATGGAGTGCTTCTTGCGGGAACTTCATCGGGGTTTTTCACTTCAACTGATTCTGGTTCGACGTGGACCGCATCGAATAACGGGATGCCAAATAGTTACGGAGAGATTACTTCGCTTGCATCGGAAGATTCAATTGTCTATGCCGGCGTTTCTCTTGGTGGCGTCTATAAATCGACCGATTTTGGTCTGCACTGGGCGCAAATGAATGCAGGTTTGACAAGCGGGAATGTTGGGCATGTTTGCGCACACGGAAACCTTGTGTTTGCTGGGACTTCGAGTCAGGGAGCTTTTCGTTCAACCGATGGTGGAATTTCCTGGGATAGTATCGATTCGGGATTACCTTCGGGTGGTGTAGGTTCAATACTCTTTTTTGGAACCAAAACTTTCACCAGTGTCTATTCCGAGTTTTGCGAATCGAATGATAGTGGGGCGCATTGGTCAGCAAGACTTTCTCTTGTACTCCCCGCTTTTATCAACACCTTCCTTGCCATTGGTTCTACTATATATGCCGGGAATGCGGGATTAAATAAATCCACCGATACCGGAGCCAGTTGGACTCCATTTACTTATGAATCGATGCTCGGTAATGGAATTTTATCCATTGCCAACTTCGATGCGGAACTATTTATCGGAACAATGGAAGGAAATGTGCTGGTCTCGATCGATAGTGGCGCGAATTGGTTGAACATCAGTTCCAATTTACCGGATATGAGTATTAATTCCCTCGCCGTTGCCGATGGTTCCTTGTTTGCCGCAAATCCGCTTGGCATTTGGCGTGCGCCTCTTTCCAGTCTTTTAACGGCCTCTGTCGCAGCAGAACACCCACCATCTTTTTTTCTCTCGATTTTTCCCAATCCCAGTTCCACACAATCCACCATCGACTTCACTCTACCAGAGCGTGAATATATTTCGCTCGCGCTGTACGATGAACTCGGCGTCGAACGGGCACGTATGTTCGAGGGCGAGTTGGATGCGGGCGCGCACTCGATTCAATTTGCCAATTCCGCGCTGGCCGATGGCGCGTATGATGTGGTGCTCCGCACCGCAATCAATCGCGCTGCCACGCATCTTCTGATTCAACGCTGAAGTTTAACGATCATCCTTCCGAACGCGATGCCAGAGGACGCAACCAGTCGATAAAAATAAATCCCATCCGCAAGCGTACGGAGGATTCCCGGTCCAATCGCTATGCTATGTCCTCCGGCAGAAACCACCCCTTGCGGCAAACTCAAAATTCGGTTCCCAAGCCCATCGTAGAGTTCCAGTGTGGCGCTTTCGGCCATGGGAAGTGTAAAG